>JBAUTA010001636.1:0-5218 GCA_049581985.1 Kovacikia sp. | reverse complement strand
GCATACTGGTAAGCCCGTTCCACTCAAAGCCCTGGAGAACCAGTATCAAAATTGGGTGGGGGATTCTTTTGCCTTTGACGATATGGTTGAACTTAGCTATACGGATGGGATTGTCATGTTGCCTCATGGCAATATCATCTATGAACGCTATTTGAATGGAATGCAACCCCACACGCTACACGCCTGGGCATCGGCTAGCAAATCAATGACCGGAACAATCGCGTTGATGCTGGCTCATGAAGGTTTATTCGATCTGGATGCAGCGATCGCGACTTACTTACCAGAGTTGCAGCATAGCGGTTTTGGCGACGCCACAGTACGACAGGTGATGGAAATGACGACGGCTGTCACCTACGCGGATACCAGCGGCAATACAGAGAATATGGTGACAGAAAACTGGCAATATGCCATTGCGATGGGCTGGCAACCCAAGCCAGTCGATTACACCGGATCAGAAACCTGCTATGGCTTGCTACCGACGATGAAAAAAGAGGGAGAGCATGGGGTTCGATTTACCTATCAAACGCCCAATACGGATGTGCTGGAATGGCTGATTAAGCGCTTATGCAATCAGTCTCTCGCAGAGGTCATGCAAGCGCGAATCTGGTCAAAACTAGGAGTCGAGCGAGATGCCTTTTGGGTCGTCGGTCCCGCCGCTGTTGAAACGGCAGGATCAGGATTAATTACAACGCTGCGAGATATGGCTCGTTTTGGGCAAATGATGCTGCAAAAAGGACAGTTCAACAATCAGCAAATTGTGCCACATACCGTTGTTGAAGCGATCGAACAGGGGGGAGATCCCGATGCCTTTGCCCGTGGTCCCGCTGCCAGTCCAATGAGTGCAGGATACTCTTACCATGCTTAGTGGTGGATGGCACCCCGGACTGACGGAGCTTACTATGCCCTCGGTTACGCGGGTCAGCATCTCTATATCCAACCAAAGGCAAAACTTGTAGTCGCCAAGTTTGCCTCCTATCCTGTGTCTGCGCTTGATGGACAGGAATTCTACAGTGCATTTGCTGCGTTTCCAGCCCTGGCAAACGCATTGACTTAAAGGCAAATGGAGCTTCAACACAAAAGTTCACCAGAACAATGGAGGTTGCCCTTGACAGATCGGAATAGTACATTTAGCCTAATAGTTAATTAGCTGTACGGTTAAATGCGGAATGTCTACCGTTCATGACACATCCCTAAAAGAGCATCAATTGAGCACTATTTTCGCAGCTCTTGCCGACCCCACCCGTCGAGCAATTCTGACGCAACTCGCTCAGGGAGAAGCTACCGTCACAGAACTCGCCGAACCGTTTGAGATGAGTCTGCCTGCCATCTCCAAACATCTCAAAGTATTAGAACTTGCTCAACTGATTACCCGCAGTCGAGATGCCCAATGGCGACCTTGCCAACTCAATCCGGAACCGCTGAAGGATTTAGCAGACTGGTTAGATCACTATCGCCAATTCTGGGAACACAGTTTCGATCGTTTGGACGACTATCTCCAGGAATTACAGGCAAACGAACAAAAACAGAATCGCAAAAAATAATGTGATTTGTGCATCAGTCTAATTAGCATTCAATCATTGTCATCAATCAATCGAAAAACCAATCTAAGAATTGTAATCAGGAGAAAAATCCAATGTCTTACGTTGATGGTTTTGTTTTAGCTGTCCCTACAGCCAACAAAGAAATTTATCAGCAACATGCAGAGGACGCAGCGATTGTATTTAAGGAATACGGAGCACTCAAGTTGGTCGAATGTTGGGGGGATGACGTTCCTGGAGGCGAAATCACATCATTTCCTTTAGCCGTTAAGTGTGAGGCAGACGAAACCGTTTGTTTTTCTTGGGTTGTTTGGCCCTCACGCGAAATCAGAGATGAGGGGTGGAAGAAAGTCATGTCAGACCCACGGATGCAGCCTGAAAAGAATCCGAATGCTGAAATGCCGTTCGATAGCAAGCGAATGATCTATGGCGGTTTCGAGATCATTGTCGATATGTAGCTTTTGAAATCAGCGACTTAAAGACAGAAATTCAACCGGAGGAATCCAGTGCTAACAACTCAAAAAATTGTCCCTTGTTTGTGGTTCGATGGCAACGCCGAGGAGGCGGCTGAGTTCTATGTCTCGCTGCTACCAGATTCGCACATCGATCGTATTTTGAAGTCTCCCGCTGAAACGCCGAGTGGACCCGCCGGAATGGTCTTGACTGTGGAATTCACGTTGGCTGGTATGCAATACGTGGGGCTAAACGGCGGCCCGCAGTTTCCGTTCACTGAAGCCGTGTCGTTTCAAATCCATTGTGATGACCAACCTGAAGTCGATCGCCTATGGGCTGCGATCACAGAGGGTGGATCGGAGGTCGCCTGCGGATGGGTCAAAGATCGTTGGGGACTTTCCTGGCAGATTGTACCCAAGCGGATGATCGAATTACTCAACGACCCCGACACAGCCCGTGCCCGACGAGCCCAGGAGGCGATGATGCAAATGGTCAAGATCGACATTGCCACGATTGAGCGTGCAGCAGACGGCATCAGTTAGGAGAAATTCAATATTACAGCAAGATCAAGCGATCGCGGCTCAAATAGAACTGGAATGTGGGTAACACGCGATCGCTTGGATGAATATCTACAAGAGGTAAATGATGGCTGAACTAACACTAACGACGTTTTTGACCCTGGATGGAGTGATGCAGGCTCCCGGTGGTCCAAGTGAAGATACAACTGGAGACTTTCCTTACGGGGGTTGGCTGGTTCCCCATGCCGATGAGGAAATGGGGAAGACAATGGATGACATTTTCTCGAAGGCAGAAGCCTTCTTACTGGGACGCACCACCTACGACATTTTCGCCGCTCACTGGCCCCGCATCACCGACACAGACGAACTCGTTGCCAACAAACTAAATTCGCTGCCAAAGTACATCGCCTCGCGAACGAAGACGACTTTCGATTGGAATAACTCCTCACTCATTCGCGATGTTGTTGAGGAGGTCGGTGAACTGAAGCAACGCTTCTCAGGCGAAGTTCAGGTTCATGGCAGTTGCGGGCTTGCTCAGACCCTGATTCAGCATGATCTAATTGATGAATATCGACTGCTCATCTTTCCTGTCACCCTCGGCACTGGTAAACGGCTCTTTGGCTCTGGCACGGTTCCATCTATGCTGAAACTCGTCAGTTCTAGCAGCACGAGTAAAGGCACTGCTGTCAGTGTTTATCGTCGTGCAGGAAAACTTCAAACCGGCTCATTTGCCCTTGATTAAGCGAAAGGAAAAGGTGTCAGCCCGAATGTGTTGAGGCAAAGTTGATGAGTTAGATCGCTTGTTGCTCACATGAAAAACCCATCATTGAAGGAATTATGTCTAGAAAAATCTTTCTCAATCTACCTGTCAAAAATCTGAAGCAGTCCATCGACTTTTTCACAAAACTTGGCTTCAGTTTCAACCCTCAGTTCACTGATGAAACGGCGACTTGCATAATTGTGAGTGATGACATCTTTGTGATGCTTCTGACTCACGACAAATTCAAATCGTTCACACCCAACACCATTTGTGATGCGACGAAAAGCACTGAGGTATTAGTGTGTTTGTCGAGTGAAAGTCGAACCGCTGTTGATGAAATGGTGAGTCAGGCGATCTCGGCGGGGGGCAAAACTTACAACGAACCGCAAGATCACGGATTTATGTATGCACATAGCTTCCAGGATTTAGACGGACACATTTGGGAAATCATGTATATGGAACCCGATGCCATCCAGTCTGGTGAACACCCAACCGAGCAATAGGCAGACGCACCAGCATGAATAATGCCACAACAATCCACGATCGCCAACTCACAATCACCCGCGTGTTTGATGCGCCTCGCAGCCTGGTATTCAAAGTTTGGACTCAACCCGAACATTTCTCTCAATGGTTAGGACCAAAGGATTTTACGGCGATCGCTTGCCACATGAATGTGCAGGTTGGCGGGATGTATCGAGCCTGTATTCGCTCTCCCGAAGGCAACGACCATTGGATGCAAGGCGTGTATCGTGAAGTCATTGAGCCAGAGCGTTTGGTTTTTACCTTTGCCTGGGAGGACGAAAATAACCGACCCAAACATGAAACGCTGGTCACTGTCACATTTGAGGAACAGGACAACAAAACGTTGATGACCTTCCAGCAAGCCATCTTTGAATCGATTGAATCACGCGACTCTCACAACACAGGTTGGTCAGAATGTTTCGATCGCCTTACGGCCTATCTAACAGCATTTTGAGGAAAGAGAAATGAAAACAGGGACCGAAAACAGAACGGGTGACAGGCTGCTTCGTGTTTACGATTTTTAGCCACGTCATGATTACAAAATCCAAAAAGTAAAGATCTAAAGCTTTTCCCAAGAAAGACACTGTCATCGTGAAATTGAGAGGTTCTTATGATGAAATCTAATCCCATTGTTTGGTGTGAAATTTATGTACAGGACATGGATCGGGCAAAGAGTTTTTACGAGTCTGTGTTTCAGGTGAAGCTGGAGAAGCTCGAAAGTTTTGGAATGGATATGTGGGCATTTCCGATGGCTATGGATAAGGTTGGTGCTTCTGGCGCATTGGTCAAAATGGAAGGGGTCAAGCCCGGCGGAAGCGGTACGATACCCTACTTCCACTGTGATGAGGTGGCTACAGAATTAGAGCGTGTCGTTGCCGCTGGGGGGCAAATCCAACAGCCAAAAACATCGATCGGTCAATATGGATTCATGGCTTTGATTGTCGATACAGAAGGAAATATGATTGGCTTACATATGCCACCCAATGAGATGAAGTGAGAAACGCATGACCTACATCGACTGCTATCTCGCTCCAGTTCCTCGTGAGAACAGAGCTGCCTATGAAGACCTGGCAAAGATCTCAGCGCAGATTGTGAAAGAGCATGGAGCGTTACGTGTCATTGAGTGCTGGCTTGATGAATCTGGTCCTGATGCCTCGTCGTACCACGGCAATGAGGCAAGACTAGAAGCCGAGGAGTATGGGAGCTTTGTCAGGGCTGCGAATGCAGCCCTGGACGAAACAGTTGTGATGTCCTTCATTGAATGGCCAGACAAAGCCACGAGGGACACGGGGATGGAGAAGGTAACCAGTGATCCACGGATGCAGTTCCAAGATCGACCGCCAGCTTTCGACGGTAAGCGACTCATTGCAGCAGGGTTCAAGCCTATGTTGGATGAGTCGCGCGAGGTTTAACAATAAAAAATCTCC
>JBAUTA010001635.1:0-2093 GCA_049581985.1 Kovacikia sp. | reverse complement strand
ACCGTTTGAGAAGGTCACAGACACGATGGCATATCACTGTGGTCGCCTGTTGGCACAGTTAGAGAATATCCAAAAGGCAGCATTAGGCGACGTTAATACAACCCTGATCGATCGCTACTATAGTGCGGCAGCTAGTACACCTGGCAAAGTGTTTGGGGAATTAGTTAAAGATGCTCAAGCTCATTTACGCAAGTTGCGAGTGACGAAACCTGCAGTATGTGAGGCACTTCAACAAAAGCTGGAGGCTGTCATGGTAAAACTTCCTGCCAACGTTTTTCCCGATAGCCTAACGATGCAACAGCAAAGCATTTTTGCTCTGGGTTATTACCATCAACGGTCAGAAAATCGGAGAGAGGCAATCGCCCGAAAAGCAGAAAATGAGGCTAAAAAAGCTGAGGCTAAAACGATGGGTAGCTAGGCTTTCATTGCTCCTCCTAGTACCCAAAAATAAATCCCGACAAGGATTGTAACTGATTGATTTTTAGGTTTCTTATTCATTAATTAGAGTACTGATCATGTCAACTCATCTAAATCCAAATTATCGCCATGATTTTGTTTTACTGTTTGATATTCAAGACGGTAATCCCAATGGAGATCCAGATGGCGGAAATTTACCTAGAACCGATCCAGAAACAATGCATGGTTTAGTGACTGATGTAAGCCTCAAGCGTAAAGTTCGGAATTATGTAGACATGCTCTATAGTGATCAGGAATCGAATCAAATCTACATTCAAAATAAAGGCGTAGCACTAAATGATATGAACGCTCGTGCTTATACTGCACTTAAGCTCAAGCCTACAGGAACGAAGCAGAAGCGCGAAGAAGTTGACAGTGCCCGGAAGTGGATGTGTGAAAACTTCTACGATATTCGGATGTTCGGTGCTGTAATGACAACGGGGGTAAATTGTGGTCAAGTACGCGGACCAATTCAAATGACCTTTTCGCGATCGCTTGATCCGATCATGCCGTTGGATGTAGCCATTACGCGTATTGCCATTACTAAACCAGAAGATGCAGCGGTTGAAGTGAGTGACGAAGATGGCAAAGGCAAAGGAGGAAAAGTTACGGAAATTGGTCGTAAAGCCATGATTCCCTATGGGCTATATCAAGGACATGGTTTCTTTTCGCCCCACTTTGCTCAACAAACAGGCGTAACCCAGAAAGATCTCGAACTGTTCTGGGAAGCATTGGTCAAAATGTGGGAGTTCGATCGCTCTGCCAGTCGTGGCATGATGGCTCCCCGTGGGCTGTATATTTTTTCTCATGAAAACAAGCTAGGCAATGCTCCGGCTCACAAGTTGTTTGAGCGTATCCAGCCTCAGTTAAAAGTAGAAGGTTCCGTACCACGGCAGTTTTCAGACTATATCGTAGCGGTCAATGATACTGATCTACCGTCTGGCATCACCCTAACGCGGCTGACTGAAGGTTAGGGTTACATGGAACCTGATGATTATGTGATGATCAGTGCCCTCCAGCACTATGCTTATTGTCCCCGCCAGTGCGCCCTGATTCATATCGAGCAAACCTTTGAAGAAAATCTCTTCACTCTGCGGGGGCAGCGAGTTCACGAGAAAGTCAATGCCCCCGAATACGAACTGATTGAAGGCGTGAGAGTCGATCGCGCCCTGCCTCTCTGGTCACACCATCTAGGGCTAACAGGCATCGCCGATGTCGTGGAATTTCTCGACGATGGCACACCCTACCCAGTGGAATATAAGTCTGGTTCCCGCAAACCTCGCGAAGCTGACGACATTCAGCTTTGCGCTCAGGCACTATGTCTAGAGGAAATGTTCGATCGCCCTGTTCCCACTGGAGCCATCTTCCATCATGCTTCTAAGCGCCGCCGAACGGTGCAGTTTGATGCTGGGATGCGATCGCTCGTCCTGGAAACAACCCAACAAGTCCGCCAACTCCTCAAGACTGGCACCATGCCCCCACCCGTTGCCAATCAACGTTGCCGGGATTGTTCCTTAATTAATGCCTGTCTGCCTCACGCACTCCATAATTTTGGGCGTTCTTCCAGATTGAATAGCCCTTTTTCGATTCGGGAAGAATTATGAAGCAGTTGCTTAATACTCTCTACGTCCAAACCC
>JBAUTA010001634.1:0-1570 GCA_049581985.1 Kovacikia sp. | reverse complement strand
ATATGAAGCAGTCGGTGACTTCCAAAACGACACTGAATCCCAACCTAACTCTGCAATTGTTAGGTAATTACGACCTCTGTTTTGGAATGGAGGCAAGTCATCAGTTGGCGATCGGATCGATGGCGATGACAATGCTAGAAGGGATTCCGCTCAGCAGCCCGGAGATAAAACAGTATGTGCAAGAATTTTTGAAAATGCTGATTGCCCACGAAATTGGGCATACGTTGGGATTACGCCACAATTTCCGGGCAAGCGCGATGCTGTTGCCTGCTGACCTGAACAATCCAGAAATCACCCATCAAAAGGGGTTGGTCGGTTCTGTGATGGACTATACCGCCGTTAATTTGGCCCCCCAGGGAACCAAACAGGGAGACTATTTTACCCGTCGGATCGGTCCCTATGATGAATGGGCGATCGCCTATGGTTATACGCCAACGAATGCCTTTGTGCCTCAGGCAGAATCCCGCTTTCTAGATAAAATTTCCCAGCAGGCTCCAGAATCTGACCTTGCTTATGCGACCGACGAGGATACCTTCGCCCGCTTAGATCCGCTGGTTAATCGCTTTGACCTGAGCAGTGATTTACTCGTCTATGCTCCCTGGCAACTGGAGAATGCTCAACAGATCTGGAAACGCCTGGATCAGCGCTACCCCGCCAGCGGTGAGAGCTTTAACGATGTCAGGCTAATGTTTGATGAGGTCTTTGATTACTATTTTCAGTACAGCCGGTTTTTGACTAGCTATATTGCAGGACAATCTTTTAACCGCTTTCGCAGTGGGGATGCTGCTGGTCGGCTGCCATTTGAACCGATTCCTCCAGAAAAACAGCGGCAGGCGCTAGCATTGCTGCAAAAGTACGTGTTTGATGAAACTCAGTTTCGGTTTTCACCGGAATTTATCAATAAGTTAGCCCCCTCTCGCTGGAGCCATTGGGGCGAGACTCCTGAATTTCAATCCCTGGATTATCCAATTTACGATCGCATATTACTCCTGCAGTCGGCCATTCTGGATGACCTGCTAGGGAACGATCGGCTTGCCCGTCTGCGCGATGCAGAGTTAAAAAATCCACCAGAAAAGGCATTTACCATGCCAGAGTTGTTTGACACCCTGCAAACAACGATCTGGCGTGAAGTATTGCAGCCCACTGATAAAGTGCACCTTTCCAGTCTACGCCGAGGCTTACAGCGGGAACAAATGAACAGGCTGATCCGCATGGTGCTGCGGACGGTGGAAGTACCTGAAGATGCCCGTACTCTTGCCTGGTATAACCTGAAGCAACTGCGCGTTGCCCTAGGCAAGACCCTCCGTCAAGAGAATGGTATGGATGCGTTAACTCGCGCCCATTTGGAGGAAAGCAGCGATCGGATTACCAAAGCCTTAAATGCCCAATTACAAACCCAGTAGAAGTTGCATTTTCAAATCAGACAGGGGACTCTCCACCATCCTCTGCAAGGCTTTCACCTGATAAACAGAGGGGTATTTTCCACCTTCCCATGATTGCCCGATGATTTCCACCTTTTCTCATGCCGATTTAAATAGCGAACAGGGCAGATTGGGGACGGGGTGCAGGG
>JBAUTA010001633.1:0-8914 GCA_049581985.1 Kovacikia sp. | reverse complement strand
GGAGAGGGGGTAGGGAGGGGAGAGGGGGTAGGGAGGGGAGAGGGGGTAGGGAGGGGAGAGAGGGTAGGGAGGAGAGAGGAGGTGGGGGGGAGTCTCCTACTTTCTGTCCCGGTATCTGCGGGGTGCCTGGCCTGGGTGTCTTCTAGTTCTGCTTTTCCCCTCGGTAACTCTTGCGGCGGAGTGCTTCCGGCGAAGCCCCCGATTCCACCCCTGCTCAAGGCTTCAGCAACTCGTTCAAATACGCCTGCCCAATTCCCTGGTTGGTCTTGCCGGAACAGACGCATGGTGGGATACCAGGGACTATCTGCCCGTTGGCTTAACCAGCGCCAGTCAGCGACGTAGGGCAGTAAGGTCCAAACGGGTTTGCCCAGGGCACCTGCCAGGTGGGCAACCGCCGTATCGACACTGATGATTAAATCAAGCTGGGCGATTGCTGCCGCCGTATCTGCAAAGTCATTGATGAGAGGGCGTAGATCCTGAATTTCTGATCGGGCCTCCAGCAATGCCCCATCCGACTCTGGTAGATCCTTCTGGAGGCTATAGAGCACAATCCCTGGAGTTTCTAGTAGCGACAGAAAATGGGGCAGGGGGCAGGAGCGTTTCTTTGCCGTAGAGTTGTCCGGATTGGACGCCCAGACGAAGCCAATCTTTAGGGGCGGGGCGGGAGAACGCGAATCGACCCTCTGCCCTTTGTCTTCTAAAACAGGTAACTGTAAATTCGATACTGCCCCACTCAAATAGGGGATCTCTGCTGGAATGCTCTCCAGCGTGGTTCCTAGAATCAGGGGCAGATCCAGTAGTGGTACATGGAAGTGGGTTTGGACGTTGACCTTGTCCCGATCGACACACTGATCAATTCCCGGTAGGGAACTCAACAGGCGCAGCAGCGGCTTTTGGCAGGCAACCACAACACACCCTCCCCGTTGGGCAACAAGGGGAGCGTAGCGGGCAAATTGAATCGTGTCGCCAAACCCCTGCTCAGCAGTCAGCAAAATCACCTTATCCGTCAGGTCCGACCCATCCCAAAATGCTTGGGGATAGCGTAAGTCGGGGCACTGTTTGCTCCGCCAGCGCCAGTGGTATTCCGCAAATCCCCGGTGAAAGTCACCCATCAACAGCAGGATAATGCCCAGGTTGAGGTGAGCATTGACATGATCGGGTTGACAGCGGATTGCCTGCTCGTAGTGAACGATCGCCTCCCTAAATTTGCCCTGCTCGACTAAACTGCTGGCGTAGTTGTTATGGGCATCAGCGTGGTCGGGTTGAAGGCGGATCGCCTGCTGACAACAGGCAACCGCTGCTTCCAGGTTGCCCTGTTCTTTTAAGGCCGAACCCAGGTTGTTATAGGCATTGGCCGCATTGGGATCAAGGGCAATCGCCCGTTGATAGTGAACAATCGCTGCCTCCAACTGGCCCTGTTCCTGCAAGGCCGTTCCTAAGTTGTCATAGGCACTGGCGTAGTCAGGTTTCAGCGCAATCGCCCGGTGATACTGTGCGATTGCCTCATCTCGTTTGCCCTGCTTTTGCAGAACCGTTCCCAAATTGTTGTAGGCACTGATCTGCTCAGGGCTCAGGGCGATCGCCCGCTGGTAGTAACCAACTGCCTCCTCCAACTGGCCCAGGTGAAACAGCACGACGCCTAACCCGTTCAACGCATTGACATGATCGGGATGAAGGGCGATCGCCCGGCGGTAATGGTTCGCCGCTGCTTCCAGATTTCCCTGCTGGTAAAACGCCATTCCCAGATTGGTGTGGGCGCTGACGTGCTTCGGTTTCTGTGCCACAGTTTGCTGATAGTGGGCGATCGCCGTTTCTATTTGACCGTCTTGATAGAGGGCCACCCCCAGGTTGTAGTGGGCATCGGCATCGTTCGGCATTAACGCTAACGCCTGGCGATGGTGGGCGATCGCTGCGGTCGTCTGTCCTTGCCTACACAAAACCGCTCCCAGATTGCTATGGGCCTCCGCTGCCTTGGGATTCAGGGCCAGGATCCGCTCATAGTAGGCGATGCTTTCCTCCGGCTTCCCCAACCGATCGGCAATCAGCGCTAACCAGGACAGCAACTCAACATTTTGCGGATATTGCTGCAATGCTTGAGCATACAGCATTTCTGCCTCAGCCAATCGTCCTGCCTGGTAGTACTGTCGCGCAACGCTTAATCGGTGAGGATCGGGCATGGGAGAGGAAGGGAGGGAGGGGGGGGACGGGGAGGGACTCAAATTAAGGGAAAGAAGATTTTCATGTAAGCGGTCACAATCGCCTGGCCCCAAAAGGCCGTCAGGATTGACCCCAAAGCCAGAAATGGCCCAAAGGGCATGGGTTGGCGGCGATTGAGCCAGCCGATCGCGATCGCGCCGCCGCCGATGAAAGCTCCGATCAGACAGGCAAGGAATCCTGCCAGCAGCAAATATTTCCAGCCCAACCAGGCACCCATCATGGCCGCTAGTTTGGCGTCTCCACCGCCCATTGCGGATTGTCCGAGAGCGACTGATCCGGCGATCGCAATAATGTCTAGCAGCCACAGTCCCAGAACTGCTCCCACAAGGCCCTGCATCAAATGGTTGATGGAGCCTGCCAGCGTGGAAGTAGTCAGATATCCTGAAACTGTTTGAAATACCAGACCTGCCACCAGTCCCGATTGGGTCAACGGGTTGGGCAACGTCATGGTATCCAGGTCAATTAGGGAGAGAGAAAGGAGCCAGCTAAAAAAAGCCCAGTAGCCCACGGTTTGCCAGGACCATCCAAATATCCAGAAGGCAAGCACAAACAGAACTCCGGTTGCCGCTTCTACCAGGGGATAGCGGACAGAAATAGGTGCTTTACAGGATGAACATCGCCCCTTTAGCTTTATCCAGCCCAATACCGGAACATTTTCCTGCTTTTTCAAACGGTGGAAACACTTTGGACAGCGAGAGGGGGGGTATAGCAGCGATAGTCCCGCTGGCAGACGATAAATAGCGACATTTAAGAAACTACCTACCGATGCCCCTAGAGCAAAGATAACCAGGATGACCGGTAGCTCAAACAAAAGGTCCATAAGGGGCTAAGGGTAGAGTTTGGGGCTGGAAACCAGAGCACAAAGGATTGAAACCACTTTACTGCTCTAAACCAGAGTACCCATCAGGAGTATACCCACACCGCAGGCACTAGCCAAAATCCAAAATCCCTCGCCCCCCGATCCTAATTCCTAATACAGTTCCGACTCAATCTGACTAAACGGAACGAAGCATTCCTGTGGCAAGAGAACCGGCTTTCCTGAGAAAATTAATTTGCCCCGATGGGTAAAGCGGTTAATTGCCACCCCAAGTGGACGTTGAATCAGTCCGGGATGGACTTCATAGTAGGTTGTATAGATTTGCCTCGCTGAGCGGATCAGGGAGGGATCTAGCAAAGATGTGAAATCTGAGTCATCCACTCGGCTATGCGTTTGTTTTTGTGATACGTATACCACCTGTCTACCCCTATTATTTTGCTCGACTCTAGTATACTTGTACGGTTTCGGCAAGGGATATTTATGAAATCGCCTGAACTAGGGCATCTCCCATTGCCTGACAGCCTAGCAGTGTCATGCCCTCAGACATAATATCCGCTGTCCTGTCGCCCTGGTCTAACACTTTTAGCACAGCTTGCTCAATTCGATCCGCTGCAATTGGTTGATTTAATCCATAGCGCAACATCATGGCTGCACTGAGAACCATTGCCAGGGGATTTGCCTTATCCTGCCCCGCAATATCGGGGGCAGATCCATGCACAGGCTCAAAAACGCCGGGGCCGGATGACCCCAGACTGGCGGATGGTAGCATACCAATGCTGCCTGTCAGCATTGCAGCGGCATCAGAGAGGATATCCCCAAATAGGTTGCTGGTGACGATCGTGTCAAACTGCTTGGGCCAGCGTAGAAGCTGCATGGCGGCATTGTCTACATACATGTGGGAAAGTTCTACATCCGGGTAGTCGGCAGCAAGGGCAGTCATGCGATCGCGCCAAAGTTGGGAAACCTCCAGCACATTTGCCTTATCTACCGAGCACAGTTTTTTCCCACGCTTTAATGCCGTTTCAAAGGCGACCCGACCAATCCGGTCAATTTCCGAGTCGTTATAGGCCATGGTGTTGACTCCACGCTTTTCCCCGGTTTCAGTGGCAAAAATTCCCCTCGGCTGACCAAAATAGATGCCGCCTGTCAGTTCGCGTACCACCAGGATATCGACCCCTTCCACAACTTCCCGCTTCAGACTAGACGCATCAATGAGCTGGGGTAAAATTTTTGCTGGACGCAGGTTGGCAAATAGCTCCAACCCCGATCGCAACCCCAGTAGCCCTGTTTCGGGTCGCAAATGGCGGGGTAAGGTATCCCACTGATAACCCCCGATCGCCGCCAGCAGGACTGCCTCACTATTTTTGCAAGCTTCCAGGGTTTCGGCCGGCAGGGGTTCGCCCTTGGCATCGATCGCCGCCCCCCCCATCAGAACTTCCTGAAACGTAAAGGATAGATCCCACTGTTCACCGATCGTTTTCAGCACTCTCACCGCAACTGCCATAATTTCGGGACCAATCCCATCGCCTGGAAGGAGCGTAATCCGGTAGTGCTGAGTCATAGAGGTGTTACCTGTACTGATGGAGCCAAGAGAAAGAAATGTGGCTATCTATCATATCGTGAAGCAGGGAACAGGGAGGGGATGATTGGCAGAAGAACGGAGGAGAGGGTAGAAGAAAAGAGAAGAGGGGAGGGGAGGAAAGCGGTTTGAATTCTCCGCCTCTCTGAGTTCCTGCATCCCTGCCCGATCTGCCCGATTTCCTCTCCTCCGCCATCTGGCCCTTTATCTAAGGATTGTTCCCTTTCTCGATATTATCCAGTGTTTTCTCAGTCCGTTCATAGGGCTTACTTTTGGGCTGCCATATTTTAAAGGATGATGCCATCATCTGGTTAAGTGCTGTGCGGGTTTTGTAGCTGGCACTTTTCAGGGGCTGCGGTAGAAATTGATCACCAAACCCAATAAAAATCAAAGCCAGAACCAATAGGATTGGTATCGCAGATTTGAGGCGAATCATGGTTGTAGCAGGCTTAAACCTGTTGAATGCTTTAATCCAATCATGCCCACAAATAGAATCTTCGTTAAAGCGGTCGATGTTATTTACAGCCGCTTGTGGTCAGGTGGGCGATGTCCCACCCGACTTAACCCGCATCCAGGGAAGCGTTTTTTTAACTGATGGGGCTAACCATTAAAAACGGTCGGCAAGTGCGACTCAATCGAGCCGCGCTTACTGACCGTCTCAACGCTCCTTTAATCAGGGTACTAACACCTACTCAGGGGACTAACACCCCTACTCCCAAAACCTGCGGTTTAAACTTCAGCTAGCGTTCCTTCAGTCACAGTTCCGTAATACTTGCGATCTTACCGCCCTGACGCTGGACTCTCTGCATGTGGGGAGTCAGTTCTTCGTAGGGAATAATGACAGCCTTGTTGACCCGACGGACTTTAGGATAGCCTGGGCCATTAATTCCAGCGACTTCAACCCGGAAGAGCCGACCACTCCCAAAGGCTTTTGATCCACCAAACGCGCTGTAGGACGCGTCGCCTTTTAGAGCGGGTAGGAACGCAAAGCCCCCTGCACCACCTGAAGGAGGCATGATTGCAGAAGCCGTATTACGAGCTAGATCCTTAACCAGGCGGGGAGCATTACCAATTAACTGAGCCCGATCGCTGTTCGCATATCCCCGATACAGTTGGAGTAGGCGGGGAAATCCGATCGATCTCTGCCCCATGCCTGTTGTCACGAAGTCCCGGTAGTAGGGCACAATACTTTCCCCAAAGCTTGACTGATACTCGGGAGAGTCAATATAGGAGTCAATATCTGCATCGAAGCCCTTGGATTGATACAGATTCATGTGATCGGTAATTTCCGACTGGGCATAGGGTGCCCGCCCTAGGAGATGCTTATAGTTCAGCTCAATCGTCCGGCTTTGGAAACTGTTGTGAAAGAACTTCTCCTTGTATAAATTGGATTTGGCAACTTGACGCACAAATTCCTGCACTGTGATCTTGCGATCGCGTAGTAGAGACTCAGCAATCACAAGACGTTCTGAGGTTAGGAGATGAGGATTACCTAATACCTGCTGATAAACAGCAAGAATAACCCTTTCAATATCTCCCGGAGTTGCATTGGGTCGCAGTTCTATTGGAGCGGCATCACTAAATGCCGATGTTCCCAAGCGAGATGCTGCTGTTGTAATAGCCACCTACAGTTCTCCTTCAATGATTTTGTAATGGAATGCATAAAAATGGGTGGGTTAACACAGGTAAATCAGCAATCGATCCCATAGCAGTTCTCATACCAATTTAAATAGCGAACAGGGCAGATTGGGGACGGGGTGCAGGGGTAGAACCCCTGGCTGGGGACTAACACCCCCACCCCCATCTGCAACCTTTATTTTTTAAATGGGTATCACTTGGGGGAAGGCAGGGGGAGGGGGGCGACGTCAGCCTGTCTTAGCCGAACGGCGGCTCTCCCATGCAGGGGGCATTGCACCCTGAACCCCCGATATCCACCGCTTGGAAAACTGCTAGTAGGTTCCGTTACTCCCGATTACCGATTTTCCTCTATATCCACCGACTCTAGACAGCGGTAACACTGATCACCTTACTACCAGAACGGCTCAATTGTTGTAGCTTTGTCGTCAATTGGTCGTAGGAAACCAGCAATTCGGTCGTGCTCTGCCGCACAACGGCTGAATTAGGGGATGCAGATCGGACTATACGCAGTCGGTAAACATCTCCACGAGGCCCACCCAAAGCACCAGAGAGCATACTGGCCGCAGGCGGGGTAATTGGGGTTGCCAAATTCCTGGCTACTTCCCAGGTTAACCGGGGTTGTTTTTGTCCCTGCGCCCGATCACTGTTTGCATAACCGCGGTAAAGCTGTAACAAACGGCTAAAGCCGATCGCCCGCTGCCCTGGGTGATCAACTTGAAAATCCCGATGATAGGGGACAATGTTCTCCCCGAAACTATCTTGATATTCGATTGAATTAAGGTATGAGTCAATCTCAGCTTCGTACCCTTCGGAGATGAACAGATCCAAGTGATAGGCGATCTCCGTTTGATCGTAGGGTGCTCGTCCCAGCAGATGCTTATAGTTCAACTCGATGAAGCGCACGTGAAAGTTGGGATACAAGAACTTCTGGCGATAAAGCTCTGACTTCGCGATCGCCCGGACAAATTCTCTTACTGAGATAGCACCCCGTACCAGCAATGACTCAGAACCCACCAACCGTTCACTCTGCATCAGGTGCTCATTGCCCAGCACCTGGCGGTAGGCAGCTGCAATCACAGCTTGAGCCTCATCTTGAGTCCATTTAGGGCGTAATTCAACGGGTTCAGTTTCCTCAAAGGGTTTAATCCCCAGTCTTCCTGCCTCTTGTAAACCAGCCATAGTTATTTCCCCCACGCAACTAATCAGCAAACAAGTTTTTTACGGATCTTTTAGCTTTGTTGCTTATAAAAATTGCCCGGAATGATCAACAAAGCCATCCTAATCGATAGAACTGCTGATCTTTCCGGGCAAAACACGCCATTAGAGCGAGTTGATGATGTGGTCGATATAGGAATTGACTTCAAGTGCTTGGTCACCCGACAAGCCGTGGTTAGCCTTGATATACTTGAGTGCTTCAGCATACCAGCCAGGAACCAACTCAAAGCTGCTGTGCATTTCAGCCAGACCTGCCAGCAGGTAATCGTCAGCAGGACCTGTGCCACCAGCAATCAAACAGTATTGAATGATCCGCACATAATACCCAATGTCTCGTAAGCACTTGGCTTTACCACGGCTAGTAGAGGCATAGTTGTTGCCTTGCATGGTCGTGGTATAGGGGAATGCTTGGTAGACTGCGTTCGCAGCGCCTTCAGCCAACTGTTGAGCTTTAGCACCCAGAGCCTTTGCTGCTTCCAAATCAGCCGTAGCCAGGCGCAAGCGACCAAAAGCAACTTGAAGTTCGACGTTGCCTAAGTAGCGACCCTGGGAATCAGCAGTTGCAACTGCTTCAGTCAATTGTGTTTTCATTGAAAAAGTATCTCCGTAGTGTTCTAAGTTGGCAGTGTTCTAAGTTGTAACTAAACAAAGTTTTAGCTAAAACAAACCTTTAACCAAGATGACAAGCATCTGAGCTGTGGGGTTTGAGCTTGTAGTGGCGCTAGAGATTGTTAGCCTACCGCTGCTGCAGCCCGATCAAAGTAGCTAGCCAATTCAGCCATCAGGGCGCTGCAATCACCCGGTTGGATATTGTTGCGATCGTTTGCAATGGCAATAGCCGCTTCTTTCATTTTGAGAATGCTGGTGGCCATGGAAGAGCTGGGAACACCCAACGCTAAATAGGTTTCGCGCAAACCATTCAAGCAGCGATCATCCAGGGGGCTGGAGTCTCCTAGGAATACCGCATAGGTGACGTAACGCAAGATGATGTCCATGTCACGCATACAAGCAGAAACCCGACGATTGGTGTAAGCATTTCCACCAGGAGCAATCAACTGGGGTTGTTCTTCAAACAACGCCCGAGCAGCATTGGTGACGATCGTGGAAGAGTTGCTACTAATGCGGTTTACAACATCGGTACGCTTCGCACCTTCCTTAACCATCGCCATCAAAGCATCAATCTGAGCATTGCTCACCAACTGGCCTTGAGTATCGGCTTGGGCAACAACCTTAGTAAAGGCATCTAGCATTGATCAATCTCCTAGTTTGTTCGATTAAGTAAACTTTTGTCTTAAAACTGAGAGGCTCAGTTCATTAATTTTGTTTATACAGCGCAATGGAAATCGTTTTTGTTACAAATTATTATGAGATTTTCCACCTGTTACTTATCGTTACAAGATCTGTAACGTTTTATCCAACGGGGGCAGATTACAATTCCCACCCCCTTA
>JBAUTA010001632.1:0-3989 GCA_049581985.1 Kovacikia sp. | reverse complement strand
AGGTTTTTGAGCAGCAATCGGCCAATTTGCAGGTGAACGGTTTGTTTTTGAGCAGCGGGAATCAGGGCATAGGCGGCTTGTTGAATCCGATCGTGAACGAACCCATAGGATTTTTCAGCGGTTTCGGTGGACGTTCCAACCACAATTAAACCGCGCAAAACAGCCTCCCATAACCCATCAGCGATCGCAGCGGGGGGGCGTTCCGCAACGATTGCCAAAATCTCTAAATTAAACTGATTACCGATACAGGAGGCAAGTTTCAGGAACTCTTGCGTTTCTGCTGACAACTTTTGCATCCGTTCAATCATCAGATTGACGACATTATCAGTAAACCCTTTTGCCTCGATCTGATCGATATCCCACTGCCAACTCTTTTCAGCGGGGTTAAAGGTCAGTAAGTTTTCCTGCCGCAGGGTTCGAAGAAACTCATTGACAAAAAAGGGATTGCCGTTCGTCTTATGCAGCACCAACTGCGCCAGCGACTCGGATTGGGCCAACGAACATCGCAACGTATCTGCAATCAGCTGGTTGACACAAACCAGATCCAGGGGCGACAACAGGATCTCGGTCAATGGGATTCCCTGCCGCCGTAGTTTTTCGACCATCAGGCTGAAGGGATGGGAGCTATCCACTTCGTTATTCCGATAGGCCAGCAAAAAGCAAAGAAACTGAACCTTTGAACCTGTTGCAATCGTTTGAATCAAATTTAAGGTAGCGCTGTCTGCCCATTGCATATCATCCAGAAAGATGGCCAGGGGATGATCGGGGTGGGCAAATGCCCCAATAAAGTTCTCAAAAATCAAATTAAATCGGTTTTGTGATTCTGCCGAACCCAGGACGGCGAGGGGGGGTTGCTCGCCAATGATCAGCGCCACCTCTGGGATCACGTCCGTAATCAGCTTGCCACTATTGCCCACGGCGGCCTGAATCCGATCGCGCCAGATCACCAGCTTTTCCTCTGGTTCAGTCAACAGTTGCCGGACTAACCCCTGAAATGCCTGAACAATGGTGGTATGAGGAATATCGCGTTTGTATTGGTCAAACTTGCCAGAGATAAAAATGCCGCGCGTTTGCACGATCGGCTTGTGTAATTCATTCACCAGAAAAGATTTGCCGATTCCAGAATAGCCAGAAACTAGAATCAGCTCCGGCTTGCCCCCTGTCAAGACCCGATCAAATAGGGTCAGCAGTTGCGTAATTTCTGGCTCCCGTCCGTACAGTTTTTGGGGAATTTGGAGGCGATCGGAAATATCCTGGGTGGCAAGGGAAAACGGGGATATCTGTCCGGTCGTTTCCCATTGCTGCCAGCACCGCTCCAGATCTGCCTGCACCCCCAGGGCACTCTGGTAGCGATTTTCTGCCACCTTTGCCAGCAGTTTCATGATGATATCGGACACGACCGGGGGAACGGCAGGACTGACGACGACCGGGGCGATCGGGGTTCTGGCAATATGACAGTGGATCCACTCCAGGGGATCATTCCCCTGGAAGGGCAGTTGCCCCGTCACCATTTCATAGAAGGTCACGCCCAGGGAATATAAATCGCTGCGCTGGTCGATGCCGCGATTCATCCGACCACTTTGCTCTGGCGACAAATAGGGCAGACTGCCTTCAATTCGGTTACCGCTGTTGATAATCTGGCTTTCGTAGGGAATGAAGGCCGCCAGCCCAAAGTCACCGATTTTGACCTGCTTGCTGTCTGCATTCACAATGATGTTTTGCGGTTTGATGTCTTTGTGGACAATGTGGTGTTGATGGATCTGGGCCAATGCCTGCACAATTTGCAGGGCAATGGCTAGAAAGGCCGTAGGTTCACGAAACTGACCCAGCAGTTGATCCAACGATCGCCCGCCAAAGTCCTCCAGGATCAGATACGGGGTTCCCCGATCCATCTCTAAAGCCAATGCCCGCACAACTCCCGCCAGGTTCAGTGGGTGGGCGATCGCGTATTCATGCTTCAGTTGTTCAATGTTGTGAGCCGTACACTGCTCCGGACGCAACCCCTTAATCACAACAGGGCAACTATCCTCAACCCTCACCCCCCGGTAGATCAGTGATTTTGTCCCTTCTTGTAAGAAATCAGTAATCGTAAAACCAGATAAGGTGAGTGCCACTCTAATTGCTCCTGTAACGTAGCCGTTGTTAACGATCAAGCCCCTGGGAATACTGAATCCCAAACGCTAAGAGGAAGGGATGAATGATTGTGTCATTACGTGGGCAATGGTTTGCACTAATTTCTCTGGTTCGATCGGTTTTGCCAGGTGGAGTTGAAATCCGGCGGCTAGGGCCTGGTGTTGGTTGACCTCTCCGGCATAGGCAGTCAGGGCAATCGCCGGAATCATTCTGTTAGCGTCTGATAGGGTCTTACGAATCTGCCGGATTAGCGTATACCCATCTGCCTCCGGCATGCCAATGTCACTAATCAAAATATCGGGCGCTGATTCAGTGAACTGTTGCAGTGCCTCACTGGCGGAGGCTGCCACCCTCACCCTGGCCCCCTGTTCTTCCAGGATGAACTGAATTAGATCTCGCATATCTGCCTCATCATCCACAATCAGGATGGTGATACCGGTTAAATCCCTGGTTACGGGCAGGGGCTGCGCCTCCAAGGCAGGCGTCTGGGTCGCCGCCATCAGTGGCAGTTGGACCGTAAAGGTTGCGCCCATCCCACACCCCGGACTTTCGGCGATGACGATGCCGCCATGCAATTCCACCAGATGCCGGACGATCGCCAGGCCCAAGCCCAAGCCGCCGAAACGACGGGTGGTACTGCCATCTGCTTGACGAAAATACTCAAACACATAGGCCAGAAAATCGGGGCTGATGCCCTGCCCCGTATCGCTCACCTGAATCTGAGCGGCGGCTCCTATCTGCTCCAGGCGAACTTCTACCTGTCCGCCCGCGGGTGTAAATTTGACCGCATTGGCCAGCAGGTTCCAGACAATTTGCTGTAACC
This sequence comes from Kovacikia sp., assembly GCA_049581985.1. Classification (GTDB taxonomy): domain Bacteria; phylum Cyanobacteriota; class Cyanobacteriia; order Leptolyngbyales; family Leptolyngbyaceae; genus Kovacikia. The sequence continues at coordinate 1,033 of JBAUTA010001632.1, read as the reverse complement.
GATTGGCATCGCCGTTGACTTGCCCGACGGCAGGATCTAAGCGGGTATGAATTTGAATGCCTTTTGCCTCCGCCGATAGGCGCACCGTTTCCAGGGCCGCGGCGATCGTCGTGGTCAGCCTGACCGGCTCAACGGTGAGACTGAGCTTGCCCTGCAGAATCCGCGAAACATCCAGCAGATCCTCAATCAGCTGGGCCTGAAGTTTGGCGTTGCGCTCAATGGTTTCGAGGGCGAGATTGGTGGTGGCGGCATCGAAGTGGCGGCTACGCAATAGGTTTGTCCACCCGAGGACGGGACCGAGTGGGGTTCGCAACTCGTGGGAGAGGACAGCCAGAAACTCATCTTTCACCCGATTGGCGGATTCTGCCTGCTCCCGGGCAATCCGTTCTCGCCGGAGTAGTTGTTCGCGCTCTGCCGCGGCTTGCTGGCGATCGGTAATGTCGGTATTGGTGCCAAACCAGCGGATTACCTGACCCTGGTCATCCCGAATCGGAACTGCCCGTGAGAGAAACCAGCGGTACTGCCCATCCTGCCCCCGAATCGGGAACGTGTCTTCCCAAATTTCCCCAGACTTCAAATGGCTGCGGAATTTCTCCGTCACCCGCTCGACATGATCGGGGTGATGCACCTTCTGCCAGGCCCAACCCTGCATTTCCTCAAGGGTCGTGCCCGTGTAGTCAAACCAGCGCTGGTTATACCAGAATAACCAGCCCTGCCCATCGGCCATCCAGGCGAGTTGGGGAATGTTGTCCGCAAGAGCTTGAAACCGTTCCTGACTCTCTCGCAGAGCGATTTCGGCTTGTTTGCGCTCGGTAATATCGGCCACTACGGCTAAACAGGTAATGCCGGATTGCATTTCATCCACCACCGCCGTCCATAGTTGCACATCCAGGAGAATATTCCCCTTCTTCTGCCGTTGGGTTTCGACCCCGACTAACCCCTTTCCCTCAAAGGTAACGGCCAAATTAAATTGGAACTCATCCCGCCTATCCTCAGGAATCGCAGGCAGAAATTGTCCCAGGACTTCCTCCTG
>JBAUTA010001631.1:0-4590 GCA_049581985.1 Kovacikia sp. | reverse complement strand
CTACTTCACTCTTCATAGCTTCTAAAATTTGTCGAGCAGTAAATGATTTAGATTCTATTAAGGATGTCAAATATCGAGGAAAGTAGGGAGATTGTCTGACTTCATGGTTAATGCGGTGAGGGAAAGCAGCAGATGGAGAAAGTACAAAAAACTTACTGATTAAGCCGCTCGCTCGCTGAGAATCAGAGAGACAATAGAGTACTTCCAGTGCACTGGCATTGGCTCCTAAGATTAAGACTTGGCTAGGAGCTTGATTTTCTGGTCTTTCTAAAAACTCACAGATTCGGTGAATATTAAAATCTTGAGATGGTTCATACAAATTATTTACAAAGCAAATATCATTCTCTACTTCAGGAAAATAATTAATTACTCTATCGCTTTGACTACCAATTGTTAGAATCACCTTTTTAGCCAAAAGAGATTCATGACCAGAGGCGATCGCCATATCAACTTTATACAGACCATTGACAGGCTGAATATCTTTTACCTCAGATGCCAGTAAACTCAACTGTAAAATCCCCTTTGTGGTTGCTGACTCTATAAGTTGAGTGAGCCGATGTTGGAGATATAGCCCAAAGGTGAATCGAGGGATAAATAGCTCATCCCACAGTCCCTGAGCCATATATACTTCATTTATTTCGAGCCACTTGTTTGAAAGCTTTCCATACTTATACTCAGGGATATCAAATATCCAATGACGATTTTGACTTAGCCAACTGACAAATTGCGATCGCTCAAGCTCCTGGGGAATAAATTCTTTTAGGGAAGAGATCACTAAAGTATTACGTCCAGAGCGGCTGCCATAGGGAATCCCAGCCCAAAATTCTCCTGATTTTTCCAGCACAGCGACCTTGACAATTCTGGGGAGCGATCGCTGCTCCAAAAGTGAAAGGTAGTTAATTAAAGTGTAGGCACAAGAGATCCCAGAGCCAACAATAGCGATGTCATAACATTCATCTAAGCATGATTGATTGGATTGCATTTCCATAAACATTTAACTCGTAAAAAGGTGAATCATTGATTTGATGAGGGATTTGAATAAATTTTTTAAAGGAGCCCATCAAGTGCTGTTCCAAGTCATATGACTATTCACTCTGCCCAGTATTAGTTAATTGCGGTAAGACAACCTGACAGGGATTATTAACCCCTTTGGCTACTTTACCCTTGGTAAGTTTATCGTAATCTCCATGAGTCAGCAGAGATTCTCTACCTAACAAGCCATAATAAACCATATAAAAAGCCAGCTTTTTAGTTTCACTAAGTACTTGCTCACGGGCAGTTTGATGTTTCCACCATTGAGAATCAGCTATTTCTGGGGAACTAGGAGTGGAGTAGGCGGTAATTTCTAAATCCTTACCAAATACCTGTTGGAAGGTCCAGATACCTCTTCGTAAATGATAGCGATCTGAAACTAAGACAATTCTTTTTACAGGACGTTTAATTTCTGCTAATTTTCGTTGAAATGTTTGCGCTTCATTGTATGTACTTTTAACTAATCCACCACAGTATAAATTCTCACTGGGTATATCATACTTAGAAAAAATACTGCGATACGCTTCTAGATCTGCTGATGTTTCATCAATGCCTGCAGCATAATAAACTGCATTAACCCTGCCTTGAGTGTATAAATGAATTAATGTTTCTAGACGTTGTTTGCTACCTGATAGCAACACTGACATATCCGCTTTAGGATTACTTTCTCCCGCAGCAAGCCACTTACCGTAGCTAGTTGCTAGGGGTTCCCAGGTGACAAGAGAAACGAAGACTAAGACCAAAAAAGAGAAAAAAGCTATTCTATAGCCTTTAGGTATTTTGGCAAAAACGTTTTTCATAAAATTCAATTCTCATCGTCTAGTGATACATTCCACCCCCAAACGCAGTGACTGGTTGTAGGAGTAATCAAGAACCCAACCGCAGCAAGCTGCGGGGTATAGAGATGGCGAGTTCAGATAGGCTGCGTTCATGATTTCTCGGAGGATCGTAGATTATGTGGATTAAAACTGCGTTGGGAGCTCATAGTGCCGACCTTCAGTCGGCGGACTGCTTATCCCAATCGCAGCAAGCTACGGGGTATGCCCAGCCGATTTAGATAAACATTTACCTAGTCTGAGTTTGACATGTTCTCTTCGCAACAGCTCAAAACAACTCTGTTAGCAACCACTCCATAGCAGACATTTTAGGTTGAAAAGAAATCTGTGCAGCACTACATCAGTAGGAGTGGAATTTGCCTATCCTTCTTGCGTATCCGAAGAGAGAAGATATTGCTAAAACGACCGGCTAATTTACAGCAAGCCTTTTTTAGGCCCAAAAAAGTATCCTGGGTTTTGCGTTTTCATGAGGTTTTTATACTTCCTGAAGTGAGAGCTTACCATTATCAACATTGTAAGCAATTTTCCAACCTAAAATAGCAGCTTTCATTCGAAGGGATTTGACAAATTTGCGTAAGTCTATACTTCGTTCACTTAAACTGCAATCTTTAGCGGACACCATAATGTACATCCTTGATAGCTTGGATGACGCGCTCCAAATCGTCAAGTTTCAGATTAGAACCAGACGGTAAACAGAGTCCCCAATCAAATAATGCTTCTGAGACTGACCCTCCCATACACTCACACTCACTAAAAACTGGCTGAAGGTGCAGCGGTTTCCAAACAGGACGAGCTTCAATATTCTGGTTGGACAGGGCTAGCCGAACCTGTTCCCGATCCACTCCAAATGCAACCGGATCGATGGTGAGGCAGGTGAGCCAGCGAGTGGATCGTCCAAAACTGCCTTCGGGCATAAATTCAATACCTGGTAGATGTCCAAGTGCCTCATAATAAACTTCAAAATTATGCCGGCGGGCATTGACGCGGTCTTTGAGGACACGCAATTGGCCCCGACCAATCCCGGCCAGAACATTGCTGAGACGGTAATTGTAACCAATTTCAGAATGCTGGTAATGGGGAGCCGAGTCACGGGCTTGTGTTGCCAAAAAACGGGCTTTGGCGACCAAGTCTACATCTTCAGAAACCAGCATCCCTCCACTTGATGTGGTGATAATCTTATTGCCGTTGAATGAGTAGATGCCAATCCGGCCAAAGGTTCCGGGAGACCGATCCTTATAGGTGGCGCCCAAGGCTTCAGCCGCGTCTTCAATCAAGGGAATTTCATATTGATGGCAGACTGCCAAAATTGGTTCAATGTCCGCACTTTGACCGTAGAGATGGACCAGAATCACGGCCTTGGGAAGTTTGCCCAGGCGGGCACGTTTATCCAAGAATTCCTGCAACAGTGCAGGGTCCATGTTCCAGGAGGTATGATCACTATCAATGAAGACGGGTTTTGCCCCCAGATAGGTAATCGGGTTGGCTGAAGCAATGAACGTTAAGGTTGAGCAAACTACCTCATCACCAGGTTCAATCCCAATCAGCTTTAAAGCAAGGTGCAAGGCGGCGGTGCCAGAACTGACGGCTGCTGCATGGTCTGCCCCCACCAGTTGACAAAATTCTTGCTCAAAGGCATCCACATGGGGACCAACGGGGGCAATCCAATTGGTATCAAAGGCTTCCTGAACGAATTGAAACTCTTCTTTACCCATATGGGGTGTTGAGAGCAAAATTGGTTTCTCCATGATGATCCTTTTGGCCATAAATACCATCCCTAAACTAGTAAATTAACGTTCATTTCTATGCTTAACTCCACTGCTTATCTTTGGCTTTCATTTCCCATAAACTCAGGGTTGCTAAAGTCTTTACTCTGATTCACACCTTCTCGCTTGAAAACCTTATGAACTGTGAGTAGAAGGATTTTAAAATCAAGCCATAAGCTCCAGTTGTCAATGTACCAGACATCTAACATAAATTTTCTTTCCCAATCAAGACAGTTTCGACCATTGACTTGACTCCAACCTGTAATCCCAGGCAAGACTTCATGTCGCCGTGCTTGCTCAGGTGTGTATCGAGGGAGATATTTAATTAACAAGGGACGAGGACCGACAAAACTCATTTCGCCTTTCAGAACATTCCACAATTGCGGTAATTCATCAAGGCTGGTTTGACGTAAAAAGCGACCCAGGTTATTAAGCCGTTTTGCATCAGGCAGCAGATTGCCGTTAGAGTCATACTCACTATTCATAGTTCGAAACTTATACAGACTAAAAATATGTCCATCTTTACCAGGACGGCGTTGGATAAACAGGATTGGATAGCCCATTCGGAGGTAGATTACGATCGCAACTATTAGCATCGCAGGAGAAAATGCAATCAAAGCTATTGCTGCCAAGAAGCGATCCAGTAGGACTTTTATTAATTTGCTTAAGTTCATGGTGTCTTTAAGATTATTTGGTGAAGTGAACTGAGAGATACTATCAAGGCAGGGAGTAAGTGCTTAAACAGACGAGAGAGGGCCATATCGTAAGGAAAATACTTATGTAGATTGAGCGTTGTAGAGTTGCTAATTACCTAAAATAATACTGACTGCTGTCAGTTGTCTAAGCGATCATGGAACTGTAAATCTTCTTCTCAATGGCCAATGAGTCGAGTAATCACAGAATCTTCAATATCTCTTCCTTTTTGACCGAGAGCTTCAGCATAGAGCACTTCATGTAAA
>JBAUTA010001630.1:0-5800 GCA_049581985.1 Kovacikia sp. | reverse complement strand
GAACAAGCCCAAGCTCAAGGGCAGACTTAGTTAAGCGCCGAAGAGATAACCCAACTTGAAGCCCAATACCAAGCCTTGATTGAAATAGGTATGACGCTTAATCCTGGAAATTGATCTGGCAATGGGTGTCTTCCCAGAAATGGCGTCCTGGCATCGCACCCAACTCCTATTCCAGGAAAATTACGTTTGCCTTTCCAGCCCAGGTAATCCAAATATTCAAAATCCCATTAAGTAGGTAGCTCTAATTAATTGTAAGAAGGGGGAGTGGGGGCTGCGCCCCCAGGCAGGGGGTTCCACCCCCTCTACCCCCAAACTCATCTTTTATTTAATTGCGCCCAGCTACTTACGCTAGAAGACTACCTTGCTGCCTCCCACCTACTCGGTTCTCCCGCTGAAGACATAGTAGGTAGAATCGATGGCATTCTGGCAAAGCAAAACCTGACGCGACGGGTTGTGATTTAAGTCCCCCATTTTCTGATTGCCCCCTTTCTCCTGGCAAACACCCACCTGATTGCTAGCCTCGCAGAACGGGTTGCCAGAACCTATGCCACGCTGGTCAATTTAGAGATTCAGCCATTGCCCATTCCCGTGGCTGGGTTTGACTTTAGTTTGCTGTGGCACACTAAAAACGACAGAGATCTGGCCCATTTATGGCTCAGGCGGATGATCACCGAAGTCTGCCAGATCGACTAATTTCCTCCCATGACGCTCTCCCATGACTCCCTACGATCGCCTTGCCCCCTTCATTCAGGAACATATCTACAAGCAGAACTGGACAGAACTGCGTCCGGTTCAGTTAGAAGCCTGCCGTGTCATCTTTGACACCGATGCCCATCTGCTGATCGCGGCTGGAACTGCCTCTGGAAAAACGGAGGCGGCATTTCTGCCAGTTTTGACGCTGCTGCATGAAGATCCCCCACAAACCGTAGGGGCGATGTATATCGGACCGATTAAGGCGCTCATTAACGACCAGTTCGATCGCCTCACCGATTTGCTTAAACAGGCCGATATTCCCGTCTGGGCATGGCATGGGGATGTGGTGCAAAGCCGCAAAAAGGGCCTACTCAAAAACCCCAAGGGCATTCTGCAAATTACACCCGAATCGCTGGAAAGTCTACTGATCAACAAAAATGTAGAACTGAATCGGATCTTCGGTGATTTGCGGTTTGTCATTATTGACGAAATTCACGCCTTCATTGGCTCAGAACGCGGCAGTCAGATTCTCTGCCAGCTTGCCCGCCTTGCCCGCCTGACGAAAAATCAGCCGCGCCGAATTGGACTGTCAGCCACTCTGGGAGACTATTCATTGGCAGAAGCATGGTTGCGATCGGGCACGAATCAGTCAGTCATGACTCCTCAGATGCAGGGAGAACAGCGAAAGATTCGGCTGAGTGTGGAGCATTTCTTTGATCCTGGAATTGTGTTACGGGCAAAGGGCGACAGGCGAGATTCTGCCTTCAAACCGGATCAGCTTTATTTGTTTAACCAAAGTTTGTCACGCAAATGTTTGATCTTTGCCAACGGCAGAACGGAAACGGAAACCGTGATCGCGTCCCTGCGGCAAATTGCCGCAGCAAAGGGGGTTCCCGATGTTTACCACGTCCACCACGGTAGTATTTCTGCGCGATTGCGGGAAGCGGCAGAGGATGCCATGCGCGATTCCACCAGCCCCACCGTCACCGCTGCCACCGTGACTTTTGAGATGGGGATTGATCTGGGACAACTCGATCGGGTAATTCAGCTAGAAGCCCCCTCGGCAATATCCAGCTTTTTGCAAAGGTTGGGGCGATCGGGCAGGCGGGGTAGCCCGGCAGATATGCGGTTTGTCTGTGTAGAAGATAAGGTTGATCTGCGATCGTTTAGCGGAGTTCCCTTACAGGATAAGATCCCCTGGCAGTTGTTGCAGTGCATCGCCATTATCCAGCTTTACCTGGAGGAAAAATGGATTGAGCCGATCGCCCCCAACCGTTATCCCCTCAGTCTGCTTTATCAACAAACCATGAGTACCTTGCTGGCCGGCGGGGAACTTTCTCCCTCAGCCCTGGCCCAGCAGATCCTCACCCTGCCTCCGTTCCGTTCCATTTCCCAGGATGACTTTCGCCAACTGCTGCGCCATTTAATCGACCTTGATCACCTTCAATGGACTAAGGAGGAGGGGCTGATCGTCGGTTTAACGGCAGAGAAAATTGTTCGCAGCTTCAAGTTCTACGCCATTTTCCCCGACAACGAAGATTACGCAGTCTGGGACGAGGGATTGGAGATTGGCAGTATCGTCCTACCGCCAGGGGTGGGGGAACGGTTTTCCCTTGCCGGACGCACCTGGGAAGTACTGGAAGTAAACATGCGGAGTAAAACGGTTTCCGTCAAACCAGCAACGGGTGAAACAAACGGTTCCTGGCACGGCAGCAGCGGTAATATTCACACTCGAATTTTGCAGCGGATGCGTCAAGTTCTCGGAGAAGACACGATCTACCCCTATCTGCAGGAGGGCGCTAAAAAACGACTGGCCGATGCCCGCAAACTTGCTAAAAAAGAAAATCTAGGAAGCAATACGCTGTTTCCGTTAGAGGATAGTTACGTTTGTATTCTTCCGTGGGCAGGCACGATCGCTTACCGCACCCTGGAGCGATTTCTGCGGCTCCATTGCAGAGAGTCCTTAAAAATTAAGGGAGTTTTGGGGCGATCGCCCTACTTTTTTGTGGTTAATCTGGGCAAGTGCAAAGCCGAAAACCTGCTCTACGAAATCAAATCGCTCAATCAGCAGAAGCTAACAGCAGAAGCTTTATTAGCAGAGGAGGAAGCCCCCAAGCTCCAAAAATACGACGAGTTCATTCCCCCTGACTTATTGCGGAAGGCATTTGCCGCCGATTATCTGAACCTGGAGGAATTAGCCAGTCTTGTCAGCCAGTGGTAATTTTTTTAAGTAGCTAATCATACAATAGGCACTCTACCGAATACCGATTGAAACGGCGGTTGCCCCTCTCCCCGACCTTGGCAATAGGAGGGTGGGAGGGAACCCAGGAAGAGGGAATCTCTACGACCAAGCAGGCGATCGCGATCAAACAAGTGTGGTCTTTGGCAAGTCAGGCAAAATTACCTGCGATCCAACTACTCAACTCGTTCTAACGGGGTTAATTTAGGATCGATAATTTTCTGTCCTATGCCAGCAAATTTGACGGCAAGACAGATTTTGTTCCCAGCACCAAAAATATTAGTGACGTGACCCGTGCCAAAGGCTTTATGGATGACGCGATCGCCCACCGTCCAGTCATCCGCATGGGTATTGGGCAGGGTAGAATCAGCGCCATTACGGGATTCGGCGGTGGTTTTTGTCCAGCGTTTGGGCAGGGCTGTGTTGACATTACTTTCCATCAACTCCCTCGGTAGTTCTGACAGGAACAGAGAAGGACTGGCAGGTTCACGCGAGCCATACAGTCGGCGCTCACGGGCATAGGAAATAAACAACCGCTCTTGAGCGCGGGTAATCCCTACATAGCAAAGCCGCCGTTCTTCCTCCAAAGCTGCCGGATCATCCATCGATCGATGATTTGGGAACAGACCTTGCTCCAGCCCAACCAGAAACACCACCGGAAACTCTAGCCCTTTTGAGGAATGTAAGGTCATCAGAGAAACGGTCGTAGCCCCTTCCTCCAAATTGTCCAGGTCGGAGGCCAGCGACGCACTGGAAAGAAACCCAATCAGGCTTCTGTCTTCTTCGTTTTCTTCCTCAAACTGCAAAACCGCGTTGTAAAGCTCGTTGACGTTTCCCAAGCGCTCATCCGCCTCTTCCGTTCCCTGAACTTTCAAATCGTCAACATAGCCTGAATCATTCATCACCCCCTGGACAATCTCGTTGGCGGGTAAAGAATCTAGCTGCGATCTCCATTTTTTGATTAATTCAGCAAAGGCAATCACGCCTTTAGAAGACCGCCCTGCCAGGGTTTTGACCGACGTCTCATCGCTCAAAATTTCCCATAGGGGTTGGTTTAACTCCTGGGAAGCTTTTGCCAGGGAATCAATCGTTGTTTTGCCGACTCCTCGCCGGGGCGTATTAATTACCCGCAGCAGGCTGAGGGTATCAAAGGGGTTCGCGATCGCCCTTAAATAGGCCAGGACATCCTTAATTTCCTTGCGATCGTAGAACCGCAAGCCACCCACAATTTTGTAAGGCACATCGGCGCGCACCAGGACTTCTTCAAAGGCACGGGACTGGGCATTGGTGCGGTAGAGAATCGCAAACTTACCCCAATTGAGTTCGGGATGCTCCTGCTCTAGTTTGCGGATTTTCTGGACAACAAACTCTGCCTCCCCAATCTCATCATCTGCGCGATACAAGAAGATGGCTTCACCGCTGCTGCGGGTAGGTTTCAGGACTTTATCAATTCGTTCGGTGTTATTCTCGATCAGTTGATTCGCGACTTCCAGAATATTTTCCGTGGAGCGATAATTTTCCTCCAGCTTCACCATTGTGCGGGTGTCATCGTCGGGGAGGCGATCGCCAAAGTCATCCTGAAACCCCATCAAGATCGTGAAATCCGCCGCGCGGAAGGAATAGATGGACTGATCCGCATCTCCCACCACAAACACCGATCGATATTGCCAGTTATTGAAGGTATTGGAATCTTCCCCATTCGTCACCATCAGACGAATCAGATCGTACTGGGTGCGGTTTGTGTCCTGATATTCGTCTACCAAAATATGTCGGAAGCAATTATGCCAGTAGCCGCGCACCTGCTCATTCTGGCGGAAAAGCTGCACGGGCATCAGGATTAGATCATCAAAGTCCAGCGCGTTATTTTTCGCCAGGGCATCTTGATAGACACTATAGACATTCGCAATCACGCGTCCCCGATAGTTGGACTGTTCCCGCTCCAAATCCTGGGGTGACCAACTCTGATTCTTGGCGTTGCTAATGGCATAGCGAACCGATCGCGGATCAAACTTCTTGTCGTCCAACTGTAACTGGTTAATGATGATGTCTTTCACCAGGCTTTGGGCATCCGACTCATCAAAGATCGAAAAATTCCGATCCCACTTGCGGCCATTACTGCCCTGGAATTTTTCAATGTCAAACCGCAGAATGCGGGCGCACAGGGCATGGAATGTACCAATCCAGAGGTCTTTAGTAATGGTCTTATAAACACGGGACTTTAGCCGAGTCTGCAGCTCTGGGGGTAGGGAACCCAGCGGTTTGCCATACTCGCTCTGGGCCTGGCGATCGGCAAACAGCTTTTCAATGCGCTCTTTCATCTCTCTGGCAGCTTTATTGGTAAACGTGACCGCTAAAATATTTTCCGGGTCTACCTTATGCGTTAACACCAGATTGGCAATCCGGTACGTCAATGCCCGCGTTTTACCCGAACCTGCCCCCGCAACTACCAGCAAAGGACCGCAGTAATGTTCAACTGCCTGCCGTTGAGAGGGATTAAGATGACTGAGAAATTCTGAAGTCTGTATCATGGAGCGCTAGAGCAACAGGGCAACATCCGTACAAAAGCAGAAAAGCCGCTTCTAGACAAGGGTATCGCATCTTGCAAAAGCTGTGGCCGCAAAGTTGCTCCTGCTTGCCTCACCCGCGTCCCATTGGGGTGATAGCGGTTCACTTGGGTGAAGTATAGAAATGAGTTACAGTGGGGCGCGAAGCACCCTCACTGCACCTCACACCCTTAAAAAGGGCTATATTTTAAGCAACCTTCCAGTTTGGCGAGGAGGTTGCCATGGTTCAAGCTATGGTTCAAGCCATTACTCAACCCATGGCCTTTCCCTCACTAAAACCACAATGGTGTTCCCTGGAAAACGG
>JBAUTA010001629.1:0-2095 GCA_049581985.1 Kovacikia sp. | reverse complement strand
AGGCTTTCCGGTTAAGTCCCGTTGTCGCTCGCAGCAGACGGTCTTGTTTTAGAATGCGTTCTAAGTTCAACATTGCTATTGCACCACCCGACTGCTTGCTATTATCCCCTATTTCCCAACAAGTCTAATAAATTAGACAGCCAGTAAGATATTAAGTAAGACAGTCAGCAGAAACAGTCCGGAGGCAGACATCATTCAGGATCAGCCATTCCTGATCAGCAGGGGGAGTCGGGCGTTGCCCCAAAGTCATTGTTAGTTTAATGGCATCCGGCTACTGATTAACCTACCAACCACTAAAAAATTGCTCCAGGTATCCAACACTCATCTATGACTTATTTAGAAACCACTGCCCAATTCTATGCGGAAGCAGCTGAAACTCCTCAAGTAGGCTTGTGCTGTGTCAGTACGCCCCCCTTGCAATTACCCGAACTGACGATCCCAGAAATCATGCAGCAGATGAACTATGGCTGTGGCTCAACCGTGCATCCAGCGGAACTGCCTGGCGAACCCACCGTTCTGTATATCGGCGTTGGTGGTGGAATTGAAGCCCTCCAATTCGCTTATTTTAGTCGGCAATCAGGCGGTGTCATTGCCGTAGACCCGGTGCCTGAAATGCGAACAGCCGCTACCCGCAACTTACACCTTGCTGCCCAGGAAAATGCCTGGTTTGATCCCGCTTTTGTCAATATTCTGGCGGGAGATGCCTTTGCCCTGCCCGTACCCGATGCCTCGGTAGATGTGGTTGCCCAAAACTGTCTATTCAATATTTTCGAGCCAGATGACTTGCAGCGGGCCTTGTCTGAAGCCTATCGAGTATTGAAACCCGGTGGGCGATTGATCATGAGTGACCCGATCGCCACCCGTCCAATTCCGCCCCATCTTCAGGCAGACGAACGGTTACGTGCGCTCTGCCTATCGGGAGCGCTGACCTATGAGGCATACATTCAACACCTGATTGCGATCGGCTTTGGTCAGGTTGAAATCCGTGCCCGTCGTCCCTATCGCCTGCTCGATTGCCAAACCTATAACCTGGATACTCCCCTGTTACTGGAAAGCCTGGATTCTGTTTCGTTTAAAGTCCCCCTGCCCCCCGATGGGGCCTGTGTGTTTACAGGTAAAACAGCCATTTATGCGGGTTCCGCCTCCCTCCTGGATGATCACGCTGGACATCTTCTGCAACGAGGCATTCCCCTGGCAGTCTGCGATAAAACTGCCGCTAAGTTCAGTCTGCAATTTCCCCAGGATGTGATCATCACCGATTCTACCTGGCACTATACTAGCGGCGGATGTTGCTAAAGGAACCGCCCATGTATCCATACCAAACACTTCGAAATCGATTGCAAACGGGGATCTGTTGCCTGGCGCTGGGGGCGATCGTCTGGTTTCTGGTCGCTTCTCCTGCCCTGGCTCAAACGGCAACAGGTTCATCGGGTTTCAATCCCCAATCCCTGCTTCGCAATGCCTTGCAATGGATTGAAAGTCTGGGGGTCGTAGGCGGACTTGCCTTTATCTCCATCTACGTTGTGGCAACGGTCGCCTTCTTACCTGGATCAATCCTGACGTTAGGCGCAGGGATCGTTTTTGGCGTTTTGCTGGGTGCAGTTTATGTTTTCATTGGGGCAACCCTGGGGGCCATTGCTGCCTTTTTAGTCGGACGCTATCTAGCACGAGGATGGATTAGCAAAAAGATTGAGGGCAATCAAAAGTTTGCCGCGATCGACAAAGCGGTAGCCAGGGAAGGGTTCAAAATAGTCTTGTTAACTCGCCTTTCTCCCGTTTTTCCCTTTAATCTACTAAACTATGCCTTTGGCATTACAGGGGTTTCGCTGAAAGACTACGCCTTGGGGTCGATCGGCATGCTCCCCGGCACCATCCTGTATGTCTATATCGGTTCCCTGGCTGGCGACCTTGCCAGAATTGGGGCTGAAAATCAACCCACCAATCCGACCGTACAATGGGTCATTCGGATCATTGGCTTACTTGCAACGGTTGCAGTCACCGTTTATGTCACCCGCGTTGCCCGTCAAGCCTTAACGGAAAAGGTTAGCGAATAACCGATCGATGGAAATGGCAGGCAGGAGTCTCGACATGAGCC
>JBAUTA010001628.1:0-3974 GCA_049581985.1 Kovacikia sp. | reverse complement strand
GAGCAGGCTTCTAGCCTGCGCGGGCAAGATGCCCGCTCTACGGTAGCTAAATTTGCGCCGCACTCTACTAGACCGATCTAAGATTGAAACTAAGCGATCGCGCATCCCTCGACAGTCACAGCCTGCTGAAATCACAACAACATTTGAACGATCTAATGGTTTGAACCAGAATTGAGTGATAATATCTGAACAGGATTGCACTAAATATCCAGATTGATCGCCTAGAGCGTAAGGAGAGATCTACCCTTGAAGGCGGGTATTTTGCTCAACAAATTGCTGCAACTCAAGATTCTTGGAGTTATTGGCTGAGCGAACAATGATGGAGGTGTATCCCCTCCCTAGCGCCTGCCCACCTTGGGCAACACAGGTGAGAACTTGATAAGTTCCAGGATTCACAATCTCGACTGCGCCATTATTGCGAAGAATTGATCTGAAGTTGGAAGGAATCGTGAGCGTTACGCCAAACTGGGGTAGCTCCAATTCTCGAGTGGTTTCAGCCGCTGGAATCGGACCCGGATCAGGGCAGTAGCCAGATTGAGCGATCGCTGGCGGACTCGGCAACAGACCAAATATGTTGACTAGCACAGTGGTCAAAAAAACAGAAGATATGTGTTTCATTGTTTTCTCCAAACAGCATCAATATCAATCACAAACTGACCATTAACTCACTATTTGTGATGGCTCAGATGATTTCTTGCTGACTCATTCCCTACATTTGAATCTGTCCATTTTTGCAATACCCAAAGGCTGATAATGGCTGCTAAGCCTGATCCTAATGTGTCCATAATCAAGTCAGTGACTGTATCATTGACGCTGCCAATCACATTGGTTGCCAAAATTTCACCTGCTGACCATTCAGTGATTTCCCACAGCGCTCCAATTGCAATACCAAAGCTGATAATCGTCAATAAATACAGGAGTGTGTGTTGACGAAAAATTGGTAACATAGGACGATACGCTAAAAAACTCAGAGCTAGTGTAATTGCAAACATGGTGAAGCCATGAACTAGTTCGTCATAGGGTCCAGGGGCGTAAAACTAACCCCACACCCAACCTCCGGCGTTGAGTAAAGCGGCAAGAACAAACAGAAAATCAAATAGGGTTGGTAATTTGTCATCTTTCACTACAAACACAAGAGAGACGATTAGAAAAAGCGCCAGGGCAATTGCGTTTTGCCATTTTCCCTGAGTAGCAGCGACAAGAACCGCGATTCCAAGTAGCGTTTGCCCTATCCAGGCAGCAAAGCGGTATCCTTTACAGTTGATAGCCAGCATCTTTTCTCCTCATGTCAAGCTTGTCCGATTGCTTTTACGGCAGCTAGATAGCGCTCTTTGATATCCTTGCGATCTAGCTCTTCGGTAATTTTCTCCTGGCTGCCGTGCTCAATCATGGTGGCATGACGCAACAGTGCGGCTCGGTCTGCTTTGGTATGGGTAAAAGGGGCAATGACAGCGATCGCTTCTAGCAACCCCATCGTCACTGCGACACTGGTTTGCCCATACTGCCGAATCTGATTAAACGCAGCATCCGTCACATCTGCAAACGTCACGGGTGCTGCAATAACGCGCAGCTTATCTTGGTCATCATACCGATAGGCAGAGGGAATCTCTTTTTGTGCCAGGTGACAAAGCGCTGCACTGAGTTGATCAATACAGCGAATGGCTGTGAATGGGTCATTAATGCCGGGTGAAAGGGCACGGACTGCAATCTCAACCAGTTGGTTAATCGAAAACTCGACATCTTGCTGATCGGTGCGCTGTGAACCCAGGACAAAGGCATCATTGATTTGTTTAACCAGCTTTTTGCTACCCGATTCTGCCGGATAAGCAAGTACCAGTGGACTTCCTTTAATCACGAAGTCTCCAGGACGACGCTGAAGTTGAAGCAGGATATTGGTCTCTGTTGCAATGTGCATCAACTGGTCTGTATCGATCGCTTGCACGTAGTTACTGCTAGTGGCTGGAATGGCGGTTGCTTCGCGATCGAAATCGACTGAAATCTCTGAGGTGAGCGATTCTGCTCGCTGTTGCGATGCGCCGCGTCCTACCTGTTTAGGAAAGAGCCGATCGATTACTTCATCTAGCTCACATCCCACCTTAGAAATGACATGATCAACCTGAATAGAGGTGGCGGAATGGTGAATAAAGTAGATTAAAACGCCAATACTGGAGATCGCTAGTCCAATCCCGCAGGTAACTGCAATGTGGGGCACGAACTCATTGTCTGCAACACCATTGATGGTTCGCAACACCATTAGGCTGTAGACAAAGGTAGAAATGAAGGTTCCCAGTACAATTTGGTTACCAGTATCTTGCATAAAGTTACGCAGCAAGCGCGGACCAAACTGCGAAGACGCAAGCTGAAGCGCTACGATGGTAATGGAGAATGCAGTCGTGGCAACAGTCACCATTGAACCTGCGATCGCAGAGAGGATGGCTCGTGAACCGTTGGGACCCAGTGCATACGCCCAACCTAGATTACCAATAATGTCGGCTTCTAGCCTTTGGTCAATGCCAATCGTGACCAATGAAAGCCCGATCGCCAGTACAACCATCAGGGTCGGGATGAACCAGAAGCTAGAGTGCAGCGAGTCCAAAAGCTTGCTAAATTTGGTTCTCATTTGCTATTCCTCTCCTAGAGCAGGCTGTGTTCTACCTGCTTTAGAGCCGTTTCTCTGAACCTTGATCTCGGCAAGACGGTTGAGTGAGCTACTGATGCTGCGTGGCTGTGGCACTTGACCTTTCCCAGCGGGCCAACCTTCGCGTTGACGAGTGCGATCGCCATCCGTTGCTTCAGTCTGGTCATGAAATAGAATTTGCTGTGTCGGGAAGGGCAAATCGATGCCATTTGCCGTTAGCTTGTTTTTAATGTTAGTCAACACTCGATCTTGCAGGTCTAGCACATCTGCGCGACGAGGGGGTTGCACCCACCAGCGAGCACGAATATTGACCGTGCTGCCTGCTAATTCAACCACGATCGCATCCGGCGCAGGCGTTTCTAATACCCCATCTGTTTCACAGATTGCCTCTAGAATGAGCTGTCGTGCTTCGTCGATATCGTCACCGTAGCCAATGCCAATGTCGTACTCTAGACGGCGATTTTCAAATGCAGTATTGACCGTGACGGAATTTGTAAATAGCTCAGAATTCGGGATAACAATCCGCCGTCCATCATAGGTTTTAATCGTCGTTGCGCGGGTTTGAATATTTTCTACAGTCCCTTCAAAATCTTTGAAAACAATTTGATCGTCGATTTGGAAAGGTTCAGTTAATAGAATTAAAATACCCGCTAGAAAGTTTTGTAAAATATCTCGAAATGCAAAGCCGATCGCGACACCACTAATTCCGAGTAGCTGCACCAGATCGCTGGCTTTAAGTGATGGAATGACGATCGACAGCGCAATAAATAAGCCTACTAAAATAGTTGTTCCTTGTGCCAATCGCCCCAGCACCATACCCAGGTTGCGAGCCTGACGGCGATCGCGTGTCAAGTTTCTGACTACTTTCTTAATCGCTCTAGCAGCGAAGAAAAAGATCGCAAAGACGATTAATGCTAAAACCATGTTGGGCAACAAAAAGATGAAGCCATTCAGCATTGCTTGCATCTTGTCTAAGAGGGTTGATATTTCTTCATTCATGGCCTGATCGTCATAGAAAGCATTTGTATGCTAATGGAAATTAGGAGAACTAACTTCTCTCTGAGGTTGTTAATTCTCCCGTCTCAAGCTCTGAATCTCGGTTCGCAGGGCTGTAATTTCGTCTCGCAAGGCATCAATTGATTTCGCTCCGACAATCTCTGCCTCGTCATCGTCAGCATCTTGTCCGACAAAGAATGTGGCTAATGTTGCTGTTGGAGAAATATAATCCAGGACTCGTTTCTGAGCTTCTAGCGTGACTTCAGGATGGAACAACCCCGCCTGCTGTAATGTACCCACCCACTCTGGTAGCAGAGCATCTTCCTCCTCGTCCTGCTCA
>JBAUTA010001627.1:0-3154 GCA_049581985.1 Kovacikia sp. | reverse complement strand
AGTAAAACCTGCTGCCTATCCGGCTAACGCAAATAGCTAGAACAACAAAAATAAAGTTTTGAAAGGGGTGAAGGGGTTCCACCCCTTCTTGGGGGCGAAGCCCCCACCCCACCCCGTTGCAAAATTTAGTGTTTGCAACCCTAAGGGAGTCTGTCACAAGCTAGGATTGCAGAGCTTCCTATAATTCTCTGTAGTTGTTTCCCCAACTTCCCCCTATTCCTGCAAGCCACTTTTCCCTTTCAAAGATGCTCCAACGTTTAGTATTCGCTCCCGACCAGCTACAGGAACAGCGAATTAATCTGACGGCTGAGCAGGAACACTACCTCTGTCGGGTGTTGCGCCTGCAACGGGGCGATCGCTTCATTGCCATGAATGGGCAGGGACAGTCCTGGTTAGCCAGGTTAATGGCTACTGACAGTGCCTCGATTCCGCTGCAGGCGGAGATTTTAGCAGCGATCTCAGTGAACACAGAACTGCCGATGGCAATCACCCTGGTTATCGCCCTGCCCAAAGGCAACGGATTGGATGAGGTTGTGCGGCAGGCAACGGAGTTGGGGGTTACCCGGATTGCTCCCGTGCTCAGCGATCTCACCTTGCTCAACCCCAGCCCTCAAAAGGTAGAACGCTGGCGACGAATTGCCCAGGAAGCCACAGAACAATCAGAACGCCAAATCATCCCCGCCATTCTGGACCCGGTGACTTTTGCTGAGCATCTTCAGCAGGCTCCAATGACCCATTCCAAGCAGCAGGTTACTGGCTATCTCTGTGTTACCCGCCACCCGTCTCCCCACTTACAGGACTGTTTGATGGGCAAGCAGCAAAGGGCGATCGATACAAGGCAGGAGCTTCTAGAAATTGTGCTGGCGATCGGCCCCGAAGGGGGATGGACAGAGACAGAGATTGAACAGGCGATCGCCACAGGGTATCAGCCCGTTTCCCTGGGTCCCCGAATTCTTCGCGCAGTAACGGCTCCTTTAGTAGCCCTTTCTCTCATTGCAGCATCCCTTGAAGGTTTGGGCAGCAAGGATTAAAAGCATGCAGGCAGACTGCAACCAAAAAACAGGAAGGGGAAAAATGGAGCGTGCCAGAGATGTTAAGTCTGGGAGATGAATGTTACGGTTAGTGGTTAGGGTATCTTTAAATGCTGGGTTTTACTCCTCACTCCTTACCTCCTTATGATCGACAAAGTTGCCGCTGCTTTTGATCTTCAGGACTACCAAACGGCTAGCCGATTGCTGAAAGAATTGTTGAAGCAATCCCCCCAAGACCCCTGGGTGCAGTTCTATGCAGCACGGTTGCAGGAGGTTGCAGGCAAACTGGAAGGGGCCGAACAGGTTTACCGTCAATTGCTCCGGAACGCCACCAACCCAAAACTTGCTGTTCAAGCGCGGCAGGGAATTCAGCGGGTCGAGACAAGCCAGCGAGAGCAGAGACAACAGGCAATTAAACAGGCAACTGCCGATCCGGTTAATGCTGAACCGGGATTTTTAGTTTTGGAGTCCATGGATGGAGATGGGCGGGAGATCGCCATCCAAAACTTTGCCCGAATCATGAAACTGGATATTTACACAGGCCGGTTAATCCTGCCTAAACGGGGCTGGCGGCTTTACCGCACCGGAACTGTCGGTGAATTGCAGGTCTACGGTCAGATGCTCTGCGAGGCAGGAGTGCCTGCACTTTGGGCATCCCTTCCCCAGCTCCAAAAAATTCAGGTGTTTCGCGTCAGCCATTTCAAGACAATTGCACCGAAAGCTACGGTGGTTTGTCGTAACGACCAGGATCAGTTGGGTTCGCTCACCTTTGATTGGTCAGAGGTAAATCAGCGGGTCGAGGGAATGTTGCCCGTCTTTGAACGGGTGGTCACCTTGGGCTACCGCGATCGGTTGGAGCGGCGGGAAGAAACCCAGGATTATGCCCACTTCTATGATCTACACCTGCCAGAGAGACGCTGTATTCTGCGCCTGCACGATAATCAGTACGACTTTCATCAGGGCGTTTCGGTGATGTCGAGTCAGACAAGGGTTAGCAAGCTTGATCGCAGCACCATCCGCACCAACTGGAATAGCTTAATAGAGGTGATCAATCAACAGTTGCCCCACGCGATCGGGTGGTCTGACTTCACTCCTTTTGCTGAAACTGCCGCCGACTTTGCGATCCCTTTGAGACGGGTTACCCCCCATATTCATGTCCTCCGTCAAACAGAGAGTTATTGGGATCCCGCTTTCCAACTCTACAGCGGACTCATCTTTTTACGCAGGTCTAAAGGGAGCGATCGGACCCCAAAAAAATAGAGGGATTGCCGTGCAATCCCCCCCAGAACTGTTGAAACCGCAATGTTGAAACCGCAATGTTGAAACGCCAGGTTAACCAGGAGTCTTGACCTGACGCGCCAGGTTTAGATAGGACGCCATATTTGCACCCGGACGACGACGACCATTAGAGCCGCTTGTCAGCAAATAATCGGTCGCAAAAGTAGCGACCTTAGGCTCGGGCAGGTTAAGCGCCTTAGCGACTGCCACAGGTGCAGGCTGCTGGGCGGGTTTAGACTCTGCTTTTGCCGCCACAGGTGCAGGCTGCTTGGCAGATTCCGCCACTGGTGCCGCAGCGCCATTAGAGCTACTGCCAATTCCTTTTGCATCATCTAATTCTAAAAAGTAGCCGTTAGATTTCTTAGGCTTTGCTGGCTTTGACTGATTCTCTGAAGCAGCTTCGCTCTTTTTCTTAGAGCCCAGAATTCCCCCCAGAAAACCAAAGATGCCGGAAAATAAACCTTTGACAAAATTAATTAAACCGCTCATGACAACTGCTCCTGAAATTCGTGCCGATGTGGTCGCAAAATCTTTGTGTAGCGGACATTAAGAAAATAAGTCCCTGCTGACTCATTGCCCTTAAATTATGAGATTTTGACGAAGCCAAATGCAAGATTTATCTATACTTCTTTGTAAAAGTTTACTGATGTCTGGAGATGAAACTATCGCTCAATCCGGGTGCTTGTTGGGAAAGCTCCCCCTGAATGCAGGAGAAACTGATAGGGCATCCATAGACCATTTTATTGGCTGTCCCAGAACGATCGCCGATACCGCTGCCGCCGATCTAGACTGCAATTAGTGGCATCATTCCACCAGTCCTCCCTTCAACTCCATACTCCACCTTC
>JBAUTA010001626.1:0-3247 GCA_049581985.1 Kovacikia sp. | reverse complement strand
TCTAAAACACCCTGGCCCTGCCCTCAAGGCAATGGCTGGGGGGAATAACCAATGTAGACCAGAGCGAGATCTGACATCATAGGTTGAAGCGCAATGTCAAAAAGAGCCAAAGGATTTGGTCAGTCTCTCCCCTGGCCCATGCCAATGCTTTGTTTCAAACTGGACGTGCCCACGAAACCCTCTCCGATTGGGACAACGCCCGCCTATATTACCGGGATGCTCTCCGCCTATACGACCATCTGAACAATCCATCGGGCATTGCCAGAAGTCGAGCCGGATTGGGGAGTGTGCTGGTGTCTCAAGGCTATTTAGACAAAGGTATGGCTGAACTGGCAAAAGCGCGGGAGAGTTATCAGCAGTTGCAGCAGCCAGACAAAGCCACTGAAGTAGATCAGCTCTATCAGTTAGCCCAACGGGCATTGCAACGTCAAGCTGCTGAGGTGTACACATGACTACAGCCGACGATATTTTTGACCAGTCGTTCAGCAATATTCAGCGCTTGGGACTGAAGGAGATTCCCTTTACTGAAAGCCCCACCGATCTGCAAAGCGATACCCTGCGCCAAATTTTCACCGGGCGGGAGAATGAATTGCGTCAGGCGTTTAACCTGTTTCAGAGCCGAGAGCGGCGTCGCATTCTAATCTATGGCCGGTTGGGCATTGGCAAAAGTGCCTTCTTGCTAGAAGTGTTGTCTGTGTTGCGGCGTAAGCGTCCGGAAATGCTGACCACCTACATCTCCTTGCCTGCCAACCTGGATCTGGCAACCACAGCCCTGATCGCAGTAGCGCGAGCCATGTCAGACGATGACTGGGCACAGCGCCAGCTTTATCAGATGGGCATTCCCACCGACAAATTGCTAAAAGAACGTAGTGCTGAAATCAGCGGCAGCATGGGGATTGGTGGAAAGATTGGCGAAAAGGATTTGCCCATTACCAAACCGCAATATCCCACGGTCAGCCTGGAAACCCTTCTGGAGCGGGCGCAAGAAAACTATCCCGATGGAGTCGTAATTGCTATTGATGACCTGGATAAGCAAAACCCCAGTGTGGTGCGGCAACTGATGCACGATGCTCAGGGCATGTTGAAGGGAAGGGCATGGTTTTTGCTGACTGGGCACCCAATGGAGATGACGGGAGATTTGCTGACCAGTGAACGGGGGTTGTTTGACCTACAACTAAAGCTAGAAGAACTGGATGCACCAACTACCTACAAGATGCTGATCAACTACCTCAACAGTGCCCGGATTGGCAATGGCAGTACTGATCCGCAAAATCCACTTTCAGTAAAGGGTATTAAATTCTGTGCTTGGGGTTCTCAACGTTGCATTTATGGACAAACCTTCTAATTTATTGCTGAAGCTCAGTCAGCGGTTGTTTGAGGATTCAGGTGAGCGGGAGTTGTTTGTTGATTGCCTGTTGCATCCCAAACCGTTCCATCCCAGCCTTTTCTGGTCTGGTGAAAAGCCTGCTGTTTCACCCTTTGAGGTCGAGCCGCCGCTACCCTGGCAACCGCAATTTGTGGATCGGTTGGCGATCGGGCAAAAACCCGGTCAGCATCCCCTTCATGATCAAGGGGCATTTTATTGCCTGGACTTTTCTTCCATCTTTGCGGCCTCCCCCTTGCTGACCCTGCCCCCAGCCGTGAACCTGATTGTGGATGTGTGCGCCTCTCCTGGCGGGAAAAGCATTTTTGCCTGGGTCGCCCTGCATCCGCAGCTGCTGTTGAGTAACGAAGTGATTGGTAAACGTACCGCCCAGTTAATCGCCAACCTGAAGCGGTGTCGGGTGAATCCGGCAATCGTCCTGCGGCTGGACTCCAAAATTCTGGCGGAGGAAATTCCCCAAACGGCTCAGGTTGTGTTGGTCGATGCCCCCTGTACCGGACAATCGCTCATTGCCAAGGGGGGAAAAGCCCCCGGTTGTTTCCACCCCGTTCCTATCAACAGCAACGCCAATCGCCAAAAACGAATTCTGGCAAATTCCGCCCAATTGGTTGCCCCCCAGGGCTACCTGGCATACATGACCTGCACCTACTCACCGGAAGAAAATGAGCAGGTCGCCCACTGGTTTCTAGAACGCTTTCCCCAGTTTCGGGCGATCGCAGTTCCCCACCTGCTGCCCAATCAATCTCACCTGACCGGGTTACCCTGTTACCGCATGTTTCCCCAGAAGGGGTTCGGTGCAGGGGCCTTTACGATCCTGTTCCAAAACCTTGAGACGGGAGAAGCGAGCGCCCTTCCCCCTGGGTTTCTCGATCGTCCAGATTTAAAAAGGATAGGGGAGAGATAGGTATCAGAGTGTCTCTCTCCTTCATTTTCTGCCCTCCGTCCGCCGCTCCCATCCTGGCACCCTGGCACCCTCACTTTCTATTAATACACCCTGGCTGCTTGGTAAATTGACAAACTTTTTGCCACAGGATTTCGCGGGTTCCGTGGGGGCCCGTAGAGAAGATCACGCGATCGCCTCCGACAAGTTTGATAATCTTGACACGGCACACCGGACAGGCTTGTAAATTCTCTTCAGACATGGTCCTTCGTAAGTAGCTGGGTGCAATTAACCTAAAAATAATGCCAGGGGTAGCGGGGACTCCGCCGAACGTCTCTGCCGAACGGTAGAAACCCTTTGCCTGAGGGCAATGTCCCTACTCCCCCTGCCTATCAATTAATTACGCCTATCTACTTAATTCAGAAGAGGCCGCACTGGTCTTGTCGTGTGCTGTCAGATAGATTGGCGTAGGCTCACTATGAACTAATGATGAAGATAACTTGTTCTGACCCTCTTTTCATGAAGAGTATATCGCTGTCACAGAAATGACACATCCGCGCAATACCATCTGTTCAATGTTTATTTGGGCAGATCATTCAATTAAAAGTATTTAAATTTATTCGTAAGGTCTTTACAGATATGGGCAAGCGTGAAATAAGATTGAGTTGAATTCTGAGCTAATTCTCTGCTACCTCTCTAACGAAGTATGGGATTTCTGGATTCACTGAAAATGGTAATTGTCCATCTTGAATTGATCTTTCAAATGACTGGTTCTAGATTCATTCGGGCGTGTCTTAAGCTTTTACAGCGGTTTTCATATCAATGGAGTACAGGGGTGCAGGGGGCGCTGTCCCCTGCGTGGGGGTTCCACCCCACACCCCGTACCTCACCCTAGTGAGAACCGCTATAGCAGTAGCTGGGCATCGTCAAACATAGGATGTTTCAGGTGCGGTCATCATGCATCAATCCTTTGGGCCGTATGG
>JBAUTA010001625.1:0-8285 GCA_049581985.1 Kovacikia sp. | reverse complement strand
GCCGCTGCCCTAAACCTCAACGGGCGATTTACTGCTGGAGGGTGCGTTGTAATCACCATCCGCATTCTGCTCTACCTGAATTAAGGACGCTTCACCTGTAATTAGGCGGGCACCCCGGTTGCGGGTGAAGTAGTTCCAGCCCCACTGCAACATCACAATCAGTTTGTTGTCGAATTCGATCAAATAGTAAATGTGAACAAAAACCCAGGCCAGCCAGGCGATCGCGCCTGTTAATTTGACAAAGCCCAGATCTACAACGGCTGCATTTTGTCCAATTACCGCCAGACTGCCAGCATCGGCATAGGTAAATGCGGGCAGTGTCTCACCCTGCAACCGCTTTTTGACCAACCGGGCAACATATTCGCCTTCCTGGACGGCTACTGGAGCCACACCCGGCAGGGGCTTATCGCCCTGATGGGTAAAATTTGCCAGATCCCCAATCACAAAAATATTGGGATGATTGGGAATGCTCAAATCGGGTTCAACGATAACCCGCCCCACGCGATCGAGGGTAGCGCCTGTGCGGTCTGCCAAAACTTTTCCCATGGCTGAAGCTTTGATTCCTGCCGCCCACAGAATGGTGCGGGCAGCAACCTGATCGGTTTGTCCATCCTGCTTAAAGGTGACCAGGTGATCGGAAATATTGGTCACCATCGTTTTGGTTTGCACCGTTACCCCTAAGCGGTTCAGATAGATTTCAGCTTTTGCTGATAATTCCGGCGGGTAGGGTGGCAAAATCCGATCCAGTCCTTCTAGTAAAAGAATCCGGGTCTCGGTGGTGTCGATACTACGAAAGTCGCGTTTGAGGGTGTTGAAGGCGAGTTCAGCGATCGCCCCTGCCAGTTCTACCCCGGTTGGCCCCCCGCCCACAATGACAAAGGTTAGCCAGGCCCGTCGGGTTTCTACATCGGTTTCTTTTTCCGCTGCTTCAAATGCCATAAAAATGCGCCGCCGCATTTCCAGCGCATCCTCGACCGTCTTTAAGCCAGGTGCCGTTGGCTTCCAGTGATCATTCCCGAAATAGTGATGGCTCACTCCGGTGGCAACGACCAGAGTATCGTAGGGAATTTTCCTGCCCCGTAAAATCACATTCTGTTCCTGAGGTTCGAGATCAACTACCTCGTCCATCAAAACCTGAGTATTTTTGTAGTCATTGAGAATGCCGCGCAGGGGCGAAGAAATATCTGCCGGGGAAAGGGTTCCTGTCGCGACCTGATAAAGCAACGGCTGAAATAGATGAAAGTTGCGTTTATCAATCAGGGTCACTTCTACAGGAGCACGTCCTAAGGATTTTGCTGCATATAGTCCACCGAAGCCCCCGCCAATCACAACAACCCGATGGGTCGATTTACCATTACTGTCTACCATATTCACAACTCCTTGCGAGAGGGAGGCTAATTGCTTTTACACCCTGTCAGTCGTGAGTCAACCAAAGGGACTCAACTGAAGGGATCATGCGGATGTCCATTTGTCCATTTGGATGAGTAACGCGGGAGGGGGAAGATCCAGCAGGCGACAAGGGACAGTTTCTATACCCCATAACCTATAACCTATAACCTGTCGCCTATTGCTGCGCCCCTTATTCCTCTGCCACCTTATCTCTTTAAACGAATATAGCGGTTTGTACTTGGGTGAAGTACAGAAATGTAAGGTATAGCGAGGGCGCGAAGCACTCTCACTGTACCTCACACCCTTAAAAAGGGCTATATGACGTTTGTGTCAGGTTAGCGAAAATGCATACGGTTGGCCTGCCTCTACAGACTAAGACGTGTCTTGCCAACTCTGAGTAGCAACGGTTACGAAGAGGCAAACTGATAACAGTTCTTGCCGGATTCCTTAGCGTGATACATCGCATTATCCGCTTCTTTGATGAGGGTTTCAGCGTCACTGCTTTGATTGGGATAAAGACTGATCCCCACACTGGTTGTGACAAGAATGTTTTTTCCTTCGATCACAAAAGGTTGAGAAAGGGTTGAGAGAATCTTCTCAGCCACTCTGCCTGCATCCTGAATCCCAGGAATTGCGGGGAGAATGACCGTAAATTCATCTCCTCCCAAACGGGCAACGGTATCGCTACCGCGCAAACATCGGCTCAGCCGTTGGGCGATCGCCTTCAGTAGGAGATCCCCAACATCGTGCCCCTGGGTATCGTTAATCAGCTTAAACCCATCCAAATCGAGAAATAACAACGCCACGGACTGGTTATTTTCCTTAGCCCACTCTAATGCCTGATTCAAGCGCTCTTGAAACAGGATGCGGTTAGGTAAGCCTGTTAAAGCGTCGTGGTTTGCCAGATGGCGCAGATGGCTAGCAGATTGAGTCAGCTCAGCATTGGAGCGAATGAGTTCTGCGGCAGTGCATTTTAGCTCTTCTTCCATCCGCTTGCGATCGGTAATATCGCGAATGATGCCAACTAGAAATAGGTTGCCGGCTGCATCTTTATGGAGAGTCCGCTTGGTTGCGATATAAGAAGTGATCCCCGCTTTGTTGGTAAATTGTTGCTCGATTTCCGACTCCTGGGCACTGGCGAAAACGTGCTGATCCTGCTGGCGAAACACTTCCGCTTCGTGGGCTGGAAAGACATCGGACTCCGATCTTTCCAGCAGGTCATCCAGGGGATAGCCTAGCAACTTGCTATAAGCCTGGTTGAGAACAATCCAGCGATGCTTTCGATCCTTGACAAAGATTGGATCGGGAATGGTGTTAATAATGCTGTTAAGAAATTCCTTGGAGCGCTTCAGCTCTTCCTCCAGGTGGGCAAGATGGGCCGTAATGACGATCGCCGCTCCTGTTAGCCCCAGGATGGGCGGCACCAGAGGTAGCCACCAGCCCCCAACCAGAAACGCACCATAGCAGATCCCCGCCAGCCCCATTCCCGTCAAAAGAATGATAGGGGTGATCCTGAAGGGCGATCGTAGTTTCCAAACGATCTGTGCCCCCAGCCAGGACCAGATTAAAATCCAGAACCATTCCCATGGTTTAGACCAGACATTGATGGCCGATCGGCCATCCAGGGCGCTGCTCAGAATTTGACTGACAAAATTCGCCTGCAACTCAACCCCTGCTGTGGGGCGAGGGGAGGCATCCATTTCGTTGCTATAAGCGGTGTAGAAAAAATCCTTCAGACTGTCAGCCGTAGAGCCAATCAACACCACGCGATCGCGCAGCATCTCTGGGCGAATCCGACCTTTCAAGACATCCATCATCGATACAGTCACAAAGGTTTTGGCTGGCCCCCGCAGGTTTCCCGGAATTTGGTATCCCCCATCATCCGCCTGAACGTAACCTCCATCATTCGCATCAAAGGGACGAAAGACTCCTTTCCCTAGCTGTAAATAATCGGGGTTAACGATCGCCGCTTGGGGTGTGATTTTTTCCGCCTTTAAATAGGTCAAGGCTAGCTTCAGCGCAAAACTTTCATAGGTTCTGCCATCACTTAGCGTCCAGTAGAGTAACCCCCGTCGCACCCGACCATCCCCATCAAATACCAGATTATTGAACCCTACCTGACCTCGTTCACTTAGATCGGAAGGTGCTGGAATGCCCACATTAGCTTTGTCTTTAATTTGGTGAATGCCGATCAGATTGGGCAAGCTCCGGTAGACACTCCGCAGTTCGGTATGCCCCGGTTCTACGGCAAAATCGCGATAAACATCCAGACCGATCGCCCGCGGACCACAGGCCTGAATTTTTTGTATTAGTTGAGCCATCATGGCGTCCGAAATAGGCCACTGCTTTGCCTGTTTCAAATCTATTTCATCAATGCCGACAATGACTAAACGTTGATCGACAGGTTCCAGGGGACGTAGACGGAAGAACTGATCCATCGCGGCCCACTCCCAAGCCTGCAAAAGCCCGGCGCAACGAAGCAAAATGACGGCTCCGGCGACCCCCATAGAGGTTAAGAGCACTCGGCTTCTGCCAAGCAGCTGATGGTTTAGAAATGCCTGGAATAGTTGGCTACTGCCTGGCTTCATGATGTAAGAATTCGGGTGGGAATAACTGTGCCATTGGCTGGCATCCACGGCAGAAGTTAATGTTTAGAATGCCCCTGATTTTGCAACTGTAACCCCGACTAATCCAGGAGAGCGATAGATGAAGCTAGCTGGGGGTAAGGAAAGCAAGGAAAATTAGGAGGCTGAGAAAAAAACTTAACTTAAAAACTGCCCAAATTTCCGTTTCAATTTTCGAATCCTACTGCCAAATTAGGGAGGGAGAGGCTAGGCTATCTGTTATGCCAAACCAACTCGCTATCTCAACTCGTGGATTGACTAAGCAGTTTGATCGCCAGATTGCGGTCAATGATGTGGATTTGCAGGTGGAAGTGGGGGAAGTCTATGGGTTAATTGGCCCCAACGGTGCAGGCAAAACAACCCTGATTCGGATGCTAGCTACGGCTGAGGAACCGACGGTTGGAGAGATTTATATTAATGGCGATCGGTTGCAGCGAGAACAGGACAATCCCACCCTGAAGCGGCAGCTTGGCTACCTGCCCGATGATTTTCCCCTATACGAAGATTTAACGCTTTGGGATTATTTGGATTATTTTGCCCGCCTGTATCGCTTACAAGAACCGCACCGTAGCCGACGCCTGCGAGAAGTGCTGGATCTGGTGCAGTTAAGCCACAAGCGCCATAGTCTAATTGCTGGACTCTCCAGGGGGATGAAGCAGCGTCTTAGCCTTGCCCGCACGATTATCCATCAGCCTGTGGTGCTGCTGCTAGATGAACCCGTATCCGGACTGGATCCGCTCGCCCGCGTCCAGTTCCGGGAAATCATCAAAGTCCTGCAAGAAGCTGGCATGACGGTGCTGATTTCTTCCCATGTGTTGAGCGATCTGGAAGAACTCTGTACTTCGGTCGGCATTATGGAACTGGGCTACTTAGTCGAAAGTGCTTCTTTACAAACCCTTTATAGTCGTCTTAGCCGTCAGCAAATTATCCTATCTAGTCTGGGCGATCTGGACGAACTCAAGTCCGAACTGCATAATTTCCCCCAGGTAGAAGGGCTGGAAGTGCTGCCAGGAGAGAGCCAAAGCATTCGGGTGCATTTTTCTGGAAGTGCGAAGGAGAGTGCAGATTTGCTGCGATCTCTGATTGAAGCCGGTATCCCCCTCACGGACTTTCACCGCACTCAAGAAGATCTGGAAACCATCTTCCTCAAATTGGGACATCAGCAAACGTCGTAGCCTGTAACGCATCATTCATCACTTTTCCTCTCTCGCTAGGATAATTTTCTCTCACTCCTCACCTCGCCTTGGAGACTTCTATGACCCTTGACTGGTTCTATAAACTGACTGACTGGAATCCGCAATTCTTTCGAGAATTCAAAGGTCGGTTAAAACCTCGCAACCTGGGAGTGACGATTACAACTTCGCTGCTGCTGCAGCTATCAATTGTGTCGTATTTTTGGATGGCTCTACCAGGTAACTCCTACACTTCTCCTAATCGTTATTGCACAGGCCCGATCGAATACTCGGAACACCACCAGTGCATCAACGACGCCTTGGGAAATATGATCATTAACTGGCAGCGGTGGTGGTTTGATCTGTTCCAGGTGCTTAGTTGGGGAATGCCTTTTATCATGCTGATCGCAGGTGTTTATATGCTGATTGGCGACCTGGGGAAAGAAGAACACAAGGGCACGCTCAACTTTATCCGGTTGACTCCCCAATCTAGCCAGAGTATTTTGCTGGGCAAGATTCTGGGAGTTCCTGCGATTCCCTACTTGCTGGTTGGGCTGGCAATACCTTTACACCTGATTGCCGCAGCAGGGTCAGAAAGGGTGTCTGTCCAGGAGGTGCTAAGTATCTATGTGTTGACGGGAGTCGTTGCTAGTTGCTACTTTACAGGCGCGTTGTTATTTGCCTTTTTAGGTGGCTTGCAGGGTTGGCTGGGCGCGATCGTGGTCTGGTTCAGCTTCACTATGTGCTTTCAGTTCTGGCAAATGTTGACGTATCGGAATGCGCTATACCCCGTTCCTGATTACTACTGGGGGCTGCCCATAGCGAACCGCCTTGGTTTTGCGCTGGCATTTGCCGTAGCGACCTTTGGAACTGCAACCTACTGGTTCTGGCAGGCGGTCAATCGGCGTTTCCGCAACCCCAACGCAACCCTGCTGAGTAAGCGCCAAAGCTACTGGATGACTACCTGCTTTGAGGTTTGGCTATGTGGGTTTATCTTCCGGCAACTCGATTACCCTGGTCAAAGGCTGGAGGATTTCGCAGTGATTGCGTTGATCAATCTCCTGTGGTTTGTCCTTTTGATGGCCGCACTAATGCCCCAGCGGCAGATGTTATTAGATTGGGCCCGTTATCGGAGAGAGCGGGTGAGTAGCGCTAAAAAGTTTTGGAGCCAGTCAATTATAAAAGAATTGGTTTTTGGGGAGAAAAGTCCAGCTTTGCTGGCGATCGCCCTTAACCTGCTAATCCCTGTTGCCATCCTGATGCCCTGGATTGTTACCTGGAACAACACAGAAAATCAGCTACAGGCCTGTGCGACAATGCTTTTGGGAATATCGTTTGTTCTGATTTGTGCAGCGATCGCTCAAATCATTCTGTTTTCCAAGGCTCCCAAACGGGGCCTCTGGGCCTCTGGGGCAGTTGGTGCGCTCATTTTTATGCCGCCCTTAGTCCTGGGCGTACTGTCTTTCAGCCCCAGTCAAGTGCCGATTGCATGGTTGTTTTCAGCTTTCGCCCTGCTAGCTTTAACCCATACGTCGATGACTACGGTCTTTGCCAGTTTTTTGGCTCATCTGGGCATCCTGGCCCTGCTGACGACACGCCTGACCCGTCAACTCCGCAAAGCAGGGGAGTCAGAAACAAAGGCGCTGCTTGCCAGTGCGAAGGGGTGAGTTGATTAGGCTCTCCAAAGTAAGCACGGGGGAGTGAAGACTCCGTGAGGTGGGGGACAATGAATTTTCTGTGACCCCGGACCCCCACAATGTGGGCTCCTCACTCCCCCTGGAATCCTATGTCCTAATCAATCTGGTGATAGCGATACTTAAAGAAAGATTTCGGTTCAATTTGGCTTAATCTGGGGTAAATTGGGCAATACCTTTGTACCAGGTCTTGTCGCCAAGTAGGTGAGCCTTTGCTGGAGAGTCGGTGAACACTAAAAACTGGTTTTATGACCTGGCATCTCTCCTTCATCCCTTGATTCCTAACCCGCTGTGCTGAACCAAACTCCTTCTCATCTGGCTTCCTCTCTTACCAGTAACCTGCCCCATCAACGATGGCAGATTGCGTTGGCTCACGCAGAAAGGGCAGAAGAAGTTGCTCAAGCAACCCATCTGTCTCCCTTGCTGGCTCAAGTGCTGCTGAACCGGGGACTTGATACGCCTGAGCAGATTCAGGCATTTCTCAATCCAGAAGGGGAAACCCTGCCTTCTCCCCTGGAGGATTTTCCTGATTTGCCCCTGAGCCTGGAGTTGTTAATTAACGCGATCAACCGTCGCCAGCGAATTGCCATTTGTGGTGACTATGACGCGGATGGAATGACCAGTACCGCCCTATTACTACGGGCACTGCGGTTTTTGGGAGCACAGGTGGATTATGCCATTCCCAGTCGGATGAAGGAAGGCTATGGCATCAATCAGCGCATGGTCGAGGAATTTTACGAAGAGGGTATTGGGCTGATTTTGACGGTCGATAACGGGATTGCGGCTTATAACCCGATCGCCCGTGCAAGAGAGCTTGGATTAACGGTCATTGTCACCGATCACCACGATGTGCCCCCCCTGCCCCCTCCTGCAAACGCCATCCTCAATCCCAAACTAATTGCTGAGGATTCACCCTACCGAGGGTTAGCAGGGGTCGGCGTTGCATACATCCTGGCGGTTTCACTGGCGAAAAGTCTGAATAAAACGCAGGGCTTGAGCCAGTCTTTGCTGGAACTCTTTACCCTGGGTACGATCGCAGACCTGGCTCCCCTGACTGGGGTCAACCGCCGCTGGGTCAAACGTGGACTGCAGCTGCTGCCTAAATCCAAACTGGCAGGTGTTCAGGCGCTGGTTCAGGTGGCGGGACTGAGTGGGGCCAAAGACCTGAAGCCAGAGGCGATCGGGTTTCGCCTTGGTCCTCGCATCAATGCTGTTGGGCGATTGGCGGATCCCCAAATTGTGATCGAACTGCTGACCACCGATGATGACGGTGTAGCGCTGGAGCGGGCGATGCAATGCGAACAGATCAATCAGCAGCGTCAGCAGTTGTGTGAACAGATTGAGCAAGAAGCGATTGCCCTTTGTGAACAGGGTGAGATCAATATCCAGGGCGATCGGGTTTTAGT
>JBAUTA010001624.1:0-2242 GCA_049581985.1 Kovacikia sp. | reverse complement strand
GTCCCTAAGTTTGCAAGAGGCGATCGTTGCCTCCGCCCGCCCCATTTCGCTCAACGGCACATCGACCCATCCGGTAAATTTATTTTCTGCATTCCAGAGGCTCTGACCGTGGCGAGTCAAAATCAATTTAGCCATTGGTCGTTACTCCTTGGGTGCAATCGTATGAATCTTGAGGAAGTTGGTACTTCCAGCTTTGCCAAACGGAATTCCACCCATGACCAGCACTTTGTCGCCAGGAGCTGCAAAGTTGCGCTGAATTAAATCTGCCTCTACCTGAGCCAGCACATCGGTCAAGGTTCCTGCAAACCCTTGTAGTAAGACTGGTCTGACTCCCCAGCTCAAGCTGAGACGGCGATAGACTTTCGGATCGGGGGTGTAGGCGACGATCGGAGCATGCGGACGCTCTACTGATGCCAGGTTGGCAGTGTAACCTGTTTCGGTGAAGGCAACAATGCACTGGAGATCCAGGGTGTCATCGATCGCGTGCAATGCCTCGCTGATCGCTTCCGCATCGCCTGTGCGATTGGGTGGATAGTTCACAACCTGAATGGCTGGCTCCACTTCCGTCGCAATCCGTGCCAGCATTTTGACGGATTCCACCGGGTAATCGCCCACGGCGGATTCGCCAGATAGCATGACTGCATCCGTGCCATCTATGATTGCATTGGCTACATCACTGGCTTCCGCACGGGTGGGACGGGGGTTATGGATCATACTGTCCAGCATTTGGGTGGCAGTAATCACCGGAATGCCTTTTTGATTACAGAGGTGAATAATCTGCTTTTGAATCAAAGGCACCTTTTCTGGACTCATTTCCACACCCAGATCGCCCCGCGCTACCATAATGGCGTCGCACTCATCGACGATCGCCTCCAGGTTGGCGATCGCCTGGGGTTTCTCCAGTTTCGCCAGCACGGGAATGTTGGCTCCTTTTTCCTTCAGCAATGCTTTCAGAGTTTGAATGTCTTCCGGTTTGCGGACAAAGCTGAGGGAGATGATGTCTACCACTTGCTCAATGCCAAAGTCGAGATCGCGCTTGTCCTTATCGGTCATTGAAGGCAGGCGCAGATTTAGCGTCGGGAAGTTGACCCCTTTATGACTTTTGAGTACGCCTCCTTCTACCACTTGGCATTGAACGGCATTGCCGTCGATTTTCTCAACTCGCAATTCCAGTAGGCCGTCGTCCAGAAGTACCTGAGTTCCCGGTTCGGCTTCTTCTGCCACGTAGGGATAGTCGATGCCGATAGTATTGGGTTGTCCAGTGTAGTCAGCAGTGGGAACCAGGATGAGAGTTGCCCCCTCCTCAAGTACCATACCTTCGGCAGGCAAGTCACCGACCCGAATTTTCGGTCCTTGTAAGTCTTGCAGCAGCATCAGCGGCAGATCTAATTCCTCAGAAGCAGACCGCAACCGCTCGATCCGCTCAGCATGATCTTCGTAGTTACCGTGGGAGAAGTTGAGCCGCGCAACGTTCATTCCTGCCAGCAGCATCTTCCGAATCATGTCAGGAGAATCGCTAGCAGGTCCGATTGTGGCAACAATCTTCGTGCGATGAATCAATGGTTTCATAGTAAGCCTTCCTTTTTAGCCATAAACAGCATAAAATCTATAGCCCTGAAGGAGTAGCCCCACTCATTGTCGTACCAGGAAACCACTTTGAAGAAATTGGAATTTAAGCCGATTCCAGCTAGGGCATCAAAAATACTGGAACGAGAATCAGTGCGGAAGTCCATCGAAACGACTTGATCCTCGGTGTAGCCCAGGATGCCCTTCATTTCTCCCTCTGCTGCCGTTTTCATGGCTGCACAGATGTCCTTATAGGTGGTTGGTTTTACCGTCTTGAAGGTTAGATCCACCACCGAGACATCGGGAGTACCCACCCGAAACGCCATGCCAGTGAGTTTTCCCTTCAGTTCGGGCAATACTAAGGCAACGGCTTTGGCGGCTCCGGTTGAAGATGGAATGATGTTCTGGGAAGCACCCCGACCGCCGCGCCAGTCTTTTTTGCTAGGGCCATCCAATGTTGGCTGGGTGGCAGTCATAGAGTGAACGGTCGTCATCAAGCCTTCTGCAATGCCAAAGGTGTCATTCAAGACTTTAGCAACGGGAGCCAGACAGTTGGTGGTACAACTCGCACAGGAAACGATCACGTCTTTTGCCGGGTCGAATTCCTGATGATTCACCCCGATCACAAAAGTCCGAACCTTGTCCGGATCTTTAGTAGGAGCAGAGATTACCACTC
>JBAUTA010001623.1:0-4740 GCA_049581985.1 Kovacikia sp. | reverse complement strand
CTATTAGTCTGACCATTTCTCTGCTAATGAATTTCTATAATCGATCGGTGCAGCTTGTGGAAAGGTAGAGCGTAGACCGTATTTCCTGATTCGCCCTGACATTCCAGCTGAAAAACTTCTCCCCCTGCCCCCTCTGCCATCCCTATTCTTTAAGATGACCTCAGATCCAACGGCTCCTATTAAAGACTCAAAATTCAAAGCTCAAAATCCTTCTATCGCCTGGATCCATAAAAATCTGTTTAATACCTGGTACAACACGTTGCTGACGATCGCCTGCGGTTGGCTCATCTATCAGGTTGCCATCGGCCTCATTCATTGGACAACAACTCAGGCACAGTGGGCCGTTGCAACTACCAATCTGCGGCTTTTCCTGGTAGGGCGCTATCCGGTTGAGCAGGGTTGGCGCATTTGGATTAGCGCTGCAATTGTGGTTGGATTGATTGGGCTATGGGCTGGGACGTTCGCCGTTAACCGGCCAACGGTGAGAAAAAGGCTCACACTCCTGATTGAAGTCCTGTTGCCCATTGTCGCTTGCCTGATCTTCTGGCTGATCAGCGGCGGGTTAGGATTAATGCCTATCAGCACAAACCTGTGGGGCGGATTGATGCTGACGTTACTGATCGCGTTTGTCAGCATTGTGCTGGCGTTTCCATTGGGGGTACTGCTAGCATTGGGGCGGCAGAGTCCCTTGCCCATATTGCGCTGGGTTTCTACGGTTTATATTGAGTTAATCCGAGGATTGCCGCTGATTGGCATTCTGTTTATGGCCCAGGTCATGTTACCGCTGGTGCTGCCCGGTGAATTCCGCCTGGATCGGCTAGTACGGGCGATCGCCGGACTCGTTCTGTTTAACAGTGCCTATCTAGCAGAAAATGTGCGGGGTGGATTGCAATCAGTTCCACGCGGACAAACCGAGGCAGCAAAAGCCCTGGGACTGAATACGCTGTTTATCCTGCTGTTGGTTGTTTTGCCCCAGGCTTTACGAACCGTGATTCCCGCGATCGTTGGGCAGTTCATTTCCCTGTTCAAAGACACCTCATTGCTGTCCCTGTTTGCCATTTTGGAGCTAACCGGAGTGGCCCGATCGGTTCTGGCACAGCCCCAGTTTTTGGGACGCTACGCCGAGGTTTATCTATTCATTGGGTTCATCTACTGGCTATTTTGCTACATCATGTCTCTCATCAGCGGCAGACTGGAACGGCAAGGGGGGAGCAGGCATGGGAGATGAGATGGGAAATAGATCAAAAAAGCGGGGGGAGCAGTCAGCCGTCGTTCGTCATCGGCACACCGGAGCCAGTCATGCACTGGAGCCAGTCATGCACTGAGCCAGTAATATAGACTGACAACTCGTTTGGATAGCAAAAATAGTGTTGGCAGCCCTATTGTATGGAAAAGAAGACCTGCGCCTGGAACACATTGCCGATCCGGCTCCGGCAGCGGGAGAAGTGGTGCTTCGGGTTGGAACAGCGACGACCTGTGGCACCGATCTAAAGGTGTGGCGACGGGGAGGGCACGCCCGTATGTTAACGCCACCCACGGTGTTTGGGCATGAGGCAGCGGGGGAGATCGTTGCCCTGGGGGAAGGGGTGACGCAATGGAGGATCGGCGATCGGGTCGTTGCCAATAATTCCGCCCCTTGCATGACCTGTTTCTTCTGCCAGAAAGAAGAATACTCCCTTTGCCAGGATTTGCTGTTTAACAATGGCACCTTTGCCGAATATCTGAAAATTCCTGCGCCCATTGTGCAGCATAACCTGTTGCCAATTCCGGCGGGAGTACCCTACGAATTGGCTGCCATGACTGAACCCCTCGCCTGTGTATTGCACGGGGCAGCCCGATCGCAGGTGCAGCCGGGTGATCGGGTCGTAGTTTTGGGAGATGGGGCGATCGGCTTAATGTTTGTTGCCGCCCTGGCATCCGGTAGGGGAGATTGGAGTGGCCCTCAGCTCTCCACCCATAACAGTTTGGGCAGCAGTTCGGGCAGCAGCCCTGATGATAGCCCTGGCATTTCCTCTCCCTATGCTGAGGTTTTTCTATTTGGGGGAAGTGATCAGCGGTTACAGGTCGGGCAAAAGTTAGGAGCCGTGAAAACGTTTAATTACCGTCAGGTGGAAGACGTTCCCGCTTTAGTGAAACAGTTGACCGATGGCTGGGGAGCTGATGTAGTGATTGAGGCAACGGGGGTTGCGGCGGTCTGGGAAATGGCGATCGCCTGTGCCCGTCCGGGTGCAACCGTCAATCTGTTTGGCGGGTGCCCTCGTGATACGACAATTACCGTGAATACTGAGCAATTGCACTATAGCGAACTCACCTTAAAGGGGGTGTTTCACAATACGCCAAAATATGTGCGCGCAGCGTTGGCACTGCTGGCAAGCCAAACCCTACCCTTTGAGTTGCTGATTAGCGACCGACAACCCCTCAGCGAGTTGGCACAGGTGTTTGAAGATATGCGCCAACGGAAAGTGATTAAGGTGGCGATCTCCCCTTCGTGAACTGAAGCGGATCAGGTTAAGCGGTTTGGGGTGCAGCTGCTTGCAGTCGGGTGGACCATACCCCACCTGTCGCAGCCCCCATCCAGGAAGGCGTTTGGCTTTTACAGAGGAGGCGAACCATTCTGAAAATCGCTATATAGCCGTAGCCATATTAGTTAGGACGGGTTAGTTAGGACGGGGTGCCGGGGTGAAACCCCGGGCTGGGGGCAACGCCCCCACTCCCCCTTTAATCCTCAGTCCTAATCAAACTGGCGATATAGCCCTTTTCAAGGGTGTGAGGGACAGTGAGGGTGCTTCGCGCCCCACTGTGCCTCACATTTCTGTACTTCACCCTAGTAGACCAAAACGAAAGTTTTGAAAGGGGTGAAGGGGTGGAACCCCTTCTGGGGGCGAAGCCCCCAAACCCCCATGCCGCAAAATTTAGGGTTTGCAAACTAGTGCAAACCGCTATAGCTATAAAAGGTAGGATCTGGAAATCAGGATTGAGGATTAATGCAACCCTCGAAACCCCGAATTTTTAACCTTCAACCGATACAATCGATCTATGCAATTGCCTTCTCCAACCCCTATTAAAACGATTCTTTTGCGAGGGCTGATCGTGCTGGTGGCGATCGCCCTGGCCTGGTTTTGGGTGCTCTTAAGCGCCAGCCCCGCCCTTGCCCAATCAAAAACTATTAACTATACCCATACCCATTTAGAAAACCGCGATTTCTCCAACACCGATCTGACCCAGGCAGTGTTTGCTGCGGCAGAAATGCAGGGAGCAAACTTTTCTGGCTCCAACTTGACCAATACCATTTTGAGCAAAGCCAATCTCACAAATGCCAATCTTACCGGAGCAAAACTAGAGGGGGCACTGGCAGACAGCGTTATCTTTTACAAAGCAACCTTAACGAATGCCATCCTGGTGAACGCCACGCTGACGGGTAGCGTTTTACAGGATGCGGAGGTAACTGGAGCTGACTTTAGCGATGCCTTAATCGATCGTTACGACCTGAGCCAGCTTTGTAAACGCGCAGAAGGAGTCAACCCCATAACGGGGGTGGCAACACGGGATAGTTTGGGATGCCGATAGGAGATGCGAAGAAGTTGGGTATACCCGCGTCGGAAACCCTCCCAACTGATCGCCAACGGGAGGTTTTTCCCTTCCCTGCGTGCCGCTCAGAATGCCAATGAATCAGTGATTTCTTGACCCTCTCTGAAGCAGTTTAGTGAACTGTAGAAGGATAACCAACCGGGCCTGGGGCAGGAATCTTAACTAACAAATTAAGGATTTCTGGCTGACTGTGGTACTCATTGAGGATTGTCTTTTCATCTTCACTCAGGTCGGGGTCGCGATCGCTCTCCATTTCCTTGACGGTTGTTTCAACCAGCGCAAATTGTTCCTCTGCCTCCATCAAACATTCCTGCATATCGGGTTGGAGAAAGGCTTCCAAAACCTTAAGTTCCTCATACTTAAGCGTTGTGGAATGTAACTGATTCTCCAGGGCTTCTTTCTCGTGTTTAAGTTCTTCGATCGTGCTGTGAAAAGTCTTCAGAGACTTTAGTAGGGGCAGCACTTTACTTCTTAAGGTCATGTGCTCTACATCCAGTTTCTGGAATTTCTCCGCCAATTGCACATAACCGCGACAAAGCCGAGCATAGCGTTCCGCAAGTTCACTCATATTTCTACTCTTTAAGGCTAATGGGAAGACTATCCAAACAACCCGATACTACCTGGACGGTGAACTAACTTCAATCCGTTCGATCGCTGTTCTATCTTAAAGAACTCTTAGCCAGGGAAGTGTAATTCGGACTACCTTACAATCCTGAGATCGCAAGAATTTGCGGGGATCGTAGGGTCTTGTGCCGAGATTTTGCCAGGAAATCCTCTACCCATTTAAAAAATAGGAGTGCAGGGGTGCCACCGCTCGGTTAAGTGCCTACACCAAAAGCCCCTGCACCCCATTTCTATCTGTTGTGGCTGCTTTTTAAATTAGAATTACCTTAACCAACCAAATCAACCAATGCTTCTTTCTGAAATCGAACTACGCGAGAGGATGAACTGCGATATTTCTCAGCAGTCATGACTGACAGCGTGATATTAGATTGACCCGGTTCAAGGATGAACCTTACTGTGCAGGTCTGCATCCTATTGTTGCAATAGGCAATGATGCGATCACCTACCTGAATATCCAACGCCTTAACTTTCGACAATTTTTTAGCCTCATTAAGAAATTTGGAAGAAATTAGGGCAACTAACTTTACC
>JBAUTA010001622.1:0-1899 GCA_049581985.1 Kovacikia sp. | reverse complement strand
TCTAAACACCGCTTCTGATCCTGTGCAAGCTCCCACTCCCGTTCAAGCGCCATAAAGGTCTCTCCACTTTGATTGAGCGCAATGCAATTCAGTCTTCTGAATGGTATCAGGAACATCCCTAGAAGATGACACTCCTTGATACCGTTAACCAAGTCTTCGTTTGGATCTGCTGCGAATCTGCCGCTCTCGGTATGGTAAGAATTCCCAGAATTTTGACAGAAGCCCCAGCCTTGTCTAACAATAGTTCACTATAGCAGTCCTAAATCAGTTGCGAGTTTGAGAAGCTTTGTGAGCAAGGATTCCAGTGGAATCCTTGCTCACAATCCAAATAGGATAGTCATAACAAGGCAAAAGGTCCTTATACCAATTTAAAAAATAAGGGTTACAGAGAGGGGCGGAGATGGCTGAGATATTCGGCTCGACCAATGAGAACCCTTGCCTGGGTCTGCATCTCCAACCTGCTTGCTGATAATTAATTAGAGTTGACACCCATTCAAATAGAATTTATCCCAGATGATTTTCTGAAAAGCTTATCTGTCAGGGCTTTTCCAATCTCAAACTGCCAAGCTTCAATCTAAAATGGGAATCTAAAATGGGATGATTACCTCTTAACCATACAAAATAGTAAAATCGCCTGATGCCTGACACGATTAATTTTTCGTAAAGATTCTCCCTTTCAAATCAGCTATTTCAGCCAGTTGGGCCGTTGCTCTTGGTGTTTCTTGCATCCTGAACGAACGGTACGCCGTTCCTGATTGACTCAGATCTTGCACCTTTTCCAATAAGCCAGATCAGGTAAGGATTTGAGGATAATTTCAAACCCGTATTGTGCAGCAATATCCGTACGCAAGGATTTGAAGTCAAGTTAGTCAATGCTGGACAGGTAAAAACCGTACCGGGACGCAAAAGTAATGTGCTCGACGGTCAATGGTTGCGACAGTTACACAGCTACGGCTTACTGGCAGGCTCCTTCCGTCCTGATGACCAAATCTGTGTGCTGCGTAGCTACATTCGCCAGCGCGATACCTTGATCAAGAGTGCCAGCACTCACATTCAGCGGATGCAAAAAGCCTTGCCCAGATGAATGTACCAACTGCACCGGGTGATTAGCGATATCAACGGCACGACTGGACTTGCAATCATTCGGGCGATTGTGTCTGGCGAACGAGGCTTGCACAAACTCGCAGCACTCAAAGATCGCCGCATTCATGCCAGTACGAATGAGATTGCGGCGGCATTGAATGGCGACTACCACCGCCCGGAACTGGTGTTTGTGCTGCATCAGGAATTACAACTTTACAATGTCTTTCAGACCCAGATTGCCGCCTGTGATGCTGAAATTGAAGCGTGCCTCAATCAGTTTGCAGACCGCATTGAAGTTGCCACAAACCCCTTACCTACTGCCAAACGACGTGGAAAAAAACAACCCGGAAATGCCCCAAGCTTTGATTTGCGAACGCATTTGTACCGCATCAGTGGCGTGGACTTCACTCAAGTCGATGGCTTTGGAGTCCTCACAGTCCTGACGCTGTTGTCTGAGTTGGGCTTAGACCCGTCAAAATTTCCCTCAGCTAAGCATTTTGCCTCTTGGTTAGGGCTGTGTCCAGGCAGTCGAATCACAGGCGGCAAGCGCAAGAGTTCGCAGACTCGCCAAGTTGCTAATCGCGTCGCAACGGTGCTACGAATGGCAGCACAGACCTTGGTGCGATCCCATTCTGCCTTGGGTGCATTTCATCGTCGGATGCAAGCGCGACTTGGCGCACCCAAAGCAATTACGGCAACGACTCACAAACTCGCTCGCATCTTCTATCACCTGTGGACTTCCGGCGATGCGTTTGTCGATCCAGGCATGGAAACTTACAGCGATTTTCAGGTCAGTAAGCCACAGGGAAAGACTAA
>JBAUTA010001621.1:0-2416 GCA_049581985.1 Kovacikia sp. | reverse complement strand
GTGCCTTACAAGTAGGCGGACTGAAGCAAACCTAACGCGTTTCGACTGCGTTCAACCCACAACTGACCGGGTGCTGAGCGCAGTCGAAGCACGAGCACCCTTATAGCGCAAACATTTCCAGGGTAA
The DNA here is from genome assembly GCA_049581985.1 of Kovacikia sp. Taxonomy (GTDB): domain Bacteria; phylum Cyanobacteriota; class Cyanobacteriia; order Leptolyngbyales; family Leptolyngbyaceae; genus Kovacikia. The sequence continues at coordinate 2,290 of JBAUTA010001621.1, read as the reverse complement.
TAGGGCGGGGTGCAGGGATTCTATGCCTGTCCAAGGGCGAAGCCCCCACATCCCCCCTTAATTGCAGAGCTATATGTGACCCCTAACGCCCCCCACGGGGTCAATAACAGGTCTTTCATGACCGATTAAGCAACGGTGGTAAACCAAAACCAGACACACGAAACCTGCTGTCGTTGGTTTCGTTTGCCTAAGTGCAAATTCGGGCAGAAGATGGGGACGATCTCATCCATTTCTTGCTAACCCTAATTTAAATAGTAAGTACGACAGATGGAAAGGGGGTTGAGAAGTTCGACAGGAGCTCGAAACTTGCACCGCCCCACAAGTCATCCTGCGCTTAATGGCACCCAGCTACCTACCACAGGGGGCGGAGTAAATGGGCAGGGATTCTTTTTTAAATCTGTCTCAGATGACGACCCCTGCATCGTTGACCTGTAAAAGCTTTGAGCAGAGACTAAAAGTTTTTCCCACCCTTTACTTTTTTTGCGACTTTATAATGTGTTCTTCATACAACCTCCCCTAATAGTCGGTATTATTAGTGATATGGGCTGAATGATTCTGTGTATGCATAGATCATGCTGATCCCAGCTAGATACTTTTATCTCAACGTGCACTACTACTCATAGAGACTGCTTGATTTTTAGTTGTCAATAATTGAGTTGCGATCGCCAATACTCTAACAATTAACAACTAATCAATCGCTCTTTTCCCCATCCTCGGAGTCTGCTGTAATCGATACGCGTTGCCCATCAAACTAAGCAAGGTTACATTACTTCAACAAACTCCCCATTCCCCAAAACCCCTACCGATTCCGTTACTTTTCAGGTAGATTTCTAGATTAAATCCAAATCAGCATCTACAAGAAGTTTACAGAACATTCCAGCTAAGTAGGTAGCCCTTATTGATGAAAAAAAGGAAAAGGGGTTATGCCCAAAAAAAGGAAAATTCAACAAACGTCTTAGCCGAGGCGCTTACATCGAAACTTCCTCCATTCCCAATAATCGTCATTAATCTAGTTACGTCCAGCTACTTACTCCTATCAGTCCGTTCTGCAGCTCAAACAAATTGATGCCTTTCCCATTACCCTTGTATGAGTCTGTATGACTTCTCGACGAGATTCTTCCTTAGTCTTAGATTTGTTAACTCTTACCGGAGAAGACTCGAATGAGCCCCATGTCTATGGTTAGCTATGGCCCCTCCCAAAAACTCCATCCTCTCAGCTTACTGGCTCAACTGACCAGTCGTTTTACCAGTGGTTGCTTGCAAGTATCAGACGGGTCAACATCCTGGTTGGTTTATTTTGATCAGGGAAAGCTAGCTTTTGTGACGAACCTTGACAAACCGTTTGAAAGGCTCGATCGTCATCTGCGCCAGTTAAGCCGCCAAGTGCCTGCCCTGGTCAGCGCAGTTCGGGTGCAGGTGCGTCTGTTGTTTGACACTGGCTTTGAAAGCCCTGCGATCGCGAGTAACGATTATCGCGCCATTCACTGGTTGGCCGAGCAACAGTATCTCACCCCCACTCAGGCAGCCGCCCTGATTGAAGGTCTGGCGAAGGAAGTGCTGGAGTCCTTGTTGGCACTAACTGAAGGTAGCTACGAACTGATTGACAAAGAGAAATTTAGTGACTACCCGAAACTATGCCAGCTTGACCTACGCCCAGTAGTAGAGCACTGTCAGAATCAACTGCGGCGACGGCAGGTAAATGCGAGACAAGCTTTTCTTCCAAGTGCTAAACCAGATACATTTGAGCAAAAGGACGATCGCTGGTTTCCTGGTGGAAATTCTTTGCCAGAACCGCCCCAACTGGCTCAGGCTCCTACCAGCAAGGTTAACCCTTCCTGGAATTCCAGGATAGATAGTGCAAAGGCTAAAAATGATTCGACCATAGTGGCTGAAGGGCATTACACCATCGCCTGTATCGATGACAGTCCAACTATTTTGCAAGCCATCAAGTCATTTTTAGACGATGCTAGCTTTACCGTTATCATGATTAATGATCCGATCAAAGCATTGATGCAGATTATCCGAAACAAACCCGATATTATTCTGCTCGATGTAGGGATGCCTAATCTGGATGGTTATGAACTGTGCTCTCTATTGCGTAGACATGCCAATTTCAAAAATACTCCCATCATTATGGTCACAGGAAACACTGGATTTATTGATCGGGCTAAGGCAAGACTTGTCGGCGCATCTGGTTATTTAGCAAAACCATTTACACAGTCAGAACTGCTGAAGACAGTATTTAAGCATTTGGTGTAGGTTATTAGAAATAAAAGCTACTGTTCGTAAA
>JBAUTA010001620.1:0-1547 GCA_049581985.1 Kovacikia sp. | reverse complement strand
ATCCGCACTGGTCGCCAGTCCCACTCCCAAAAAACAGCCTATCGCTGCTGTGACTGCAATATAGATGCGATGCCCGTTCCACCAACTGTGTTTCTCATGTTCCGGGTGCTGGGTAATTTGCCCATCCAGATATTGCCGATAACCCTCACTATTCTCGATCCACTCATTGTATATCACCCCATCCGGCACTGGTAGGCAGATCGTTTTAGTTCTACATAAATCACTGGAGAACCAGATTTGAACGGTGATCGTTGCCCATCTACCCCACCGCCTGCGGCACCTCCCCTTGGCAAGGAGAAGTTGGGAGGGGTCTGATTTGCCGCATTTTCCAATTAGATGGGTCCCCCAAGGGTCGGAGACTCCCTCCCCATGTCACCCTTACCGGACAAGCACAGTTGATGGAGCTGCAAACGCATCTTTGATACGATCGACCTGCAGATCCATCACATCCATGCCTGCAATTTCCTCCTGCGTGAAGTAGCCATATTCAGTGGTTTCGTTGGTTGTGACCAGGGTGCCCCCGATCACTTCTACCTCAAAGTTCAGGGCAACTATGTGACACCGTTCTCCATCCGCATATTCCAGCAGATAATCGGGATTACTATAAACGCCAATTAACCGAATGATGCGGGCGTGCAACCCTGTTTCTTCCAAAACTTCCCGGATGCAGGCTTCAGAAACGCTTTCTCCCGGATCGACCCTGCCACCGGGCATACACCATCTTCCATTGTCTGATCGGCGCGTCAGGAGTAGTTTTTGGCTCGCATCAAAGATGGCTGCGGAACATCCCAAGGTCACCTTACCGAGTTTGGCGATGCGATCGCCCTGAAGAATTTTTGCCATTAACGTCCTATTCACAAACGACAGATCTGCGTACCCGACAGCCAATTACCGGTTTCCTTTTACAGGCCTTGCTTGCGCCCCACCTGCTGAATCAGGACTGCAACTTCGCCTGTCCAGCCTGTCTGGTAGTTGGCACCGAGCCCGACCCCATTGTCACCATGAAAGTATTCGTGGAACAAAATCAGATCATACCAGTAGGGATCGGTTTGAAAGATTTCCAGGTTGCCGAAGACAGGGCGGCGATTGCAGGAATCCTTGAGAAACGTGCGGATCAGTCGGTGGGACAGTTCGATCTCAACTTCATCCAGCGTCATCCATACCCCTGAGCCAGTGGGGCACTCTACCCTAAAATCATCTCCTAAACAGTGATAGAACCGTCGCAGGGACTCAATAATTAACGCATTCATAGGGAACCAGACAGGTCCACGCCAGTTGGAGTTGCCGCCAAATAAGCCAGTGGTCGATTCGGCGGGTTCATAATCCACCCGAAATTCCTGCCCTTCAACTCGAAAAATGTAGGGATGATCAGCGTGGTAGCGGGAAAGCGAGCGGATGCCATAGGGGCTAAGAAATTCATTTTCATCTAACATTTTGTTGAGAATGCGCCGCAGTTTCTCTGGACTGACGATCGCCAGCATACTGCTGCCATCCATTCTGGTTTGCAGGGAGGCGATGTTATCAATCAGGTCAGGGCGATTTTGCAC
>JBAUTA010001619.1:0-3810 GCA_049581985.1 Kovacikia sp. | reverse complement strand
CTATCACAATGTTGAACATTCCATCCTGGTAACCCTGGTTGGACAAGAGATCCTGCGGGGCAAGCATATTCGGGAAGGAGGGGTTTCTTGTGAAGATTGGCTGCATTTCATCATTTCGCTGGTTTGCCACGATATTGGTTACGTCAAGGGCGTCTGCCGTCAGGATCAGGAGAGTTCATACGCGACTGGTAAGAATGGCGCAATGATTTCCCTCCCGCCCGGTTCTACGGATGCCGGACTGACTCCCTACCATGTCGATCGGGCCAAGCTCTTTATTGAGGAGCGGTTTGGTGGGCACAAGCTGATTGATGCAGAGTTAATTAAGCGAAATATTGAATTGACTCGCTTCCCCGTACCGGCTGCGGAAGACCATCAAGATACGATTAATTTTCCAGGTCTTCTGCGGGCGTCAGACCTGATTGGGCAACTCAGTGACCCCCGTTACCTGAAAAAGATCAGCGCCTTGTATTACGAATTTGAAGAAACTGGAGTAAATAAGGCGTTGGGCTATCGTCATCCCGGTGATTTGCGCAAAAACTATCCCAAATTCTATTGGCATGGGGTATTCCCCTATATTAAGGAGGCTCTTTTTTACCTCTCGTTGACCCAACAGGGTAAACAAATTATTGCCAATCTCTACTCCAACGTGTTTGTGATTGAGCATGAAAAGCCCCAGGAATAGGAAATAGGAGATCAAAACGAAAGTTTTGAAAGGGGCGAAGCCCTCAAACCCCCATGTTGCAAAATTTAGTCTTTTCAAGAATAGAGTAGGGCATTGGGGAAAGGAGGGAGAATCCCAGAGCGATAATGGGAGGGGGAGAAGAGGGCAGGGAAAGATGAGGGCAGGGAAAGATGAGGGACAGTTCCTACCCTCCTGCTTTGACAAAGGGTGAAGCAGAGAAGAGAAATTCCGGTTTCTGCGTAATCCTATAGAATTAACTTCTTACCTTACGCGCAATTTTTTCTCTGTCTATTCCCCACGCCCTATTTTCCACTCCCCTTTATGAACTGGTGGCAACGACTTAAGCACAACCCTCTAGCCCGGTTTGGAGCGGTGTTACTACTGACTTTTTATGTGGCAGTGATTGCGGCGGAGTTTATCGCTCCCTCTGATCCCTACACCTCTCAGACAGACGGGGCATTGCTACCGCCGACGCAGGTCTACTGGAATGATCAGTCAGGAAAGTTTATCGGACCCCATGTATATCCCACTATCCAGGGTCCAGTCGATCTGAACACGGGCGATCGCAAGCTCATTGTTGATTGGAGCAAGCCCTCTCCGCTCCGCCTGTTTGTTCAGGGGCCAGGGTATCGCTTCCTGCAGGTCAAGCTGCCATTGCCAACGAACTTCTCTTTTACTGACCCTCGGTTTGACGAAGTTGAGCTATTTCCCGGTATCTCAGGGAATCTGCATTTGTTTGGCACCGAAGGACCGGGAAAATTTAACCTGCTAGGAACTGATGAACAGGCGCGGGATCAGTTCAGTCGGTTGTTATATGGTGGGCGCGTTAGTCTTAGTATTGGGCTGGTGGGAATTGCCATCTCATTTCCGCTGGGAATGTTGGTGGGGGGCATTTCTGGCTACTTTGGTGGGCTGATTGATAGCACCCTAATGCGTCTGGTGGAAGTCCTGATGACCATCCCCAGTCTCTATTTACTGGTAGCTCTGGCGGCAGTGTTACCCCCTGGCTTATCCAGTGCTCAACGATTTCTGCTGATTATTTTAATTACTTCTTTTATCAGCTGGGCGAGTTTGGCACGGGTGATTCGGGGAGAAGTGCTTTCCATCAAAGAGCGAGAATTTGTGCTGGCAGCTCGAGCCATGGGCGGAAAGTCTTTGTATATCATCACACGTCATATCCTGCCCCAAACGGCAACCTATGTCATTATTTCGGCAACCCTTGCTATCCCAAGCTTCATTGTGGCGGAATCCGTCCTGAGTTTGATTGGGCTGGGGATTCAGCAGCCGGATCCTTCCTGGGGAAATATGCTCTCGCTGGCAACAAATGCGTCTATTCTGGTGCTACAACCCTGGTTGATTTGGCCCCCTGCAGTGCTTATTATCCTGACGGTACTGGCGTTTAATCTGTTGGGAGATGGGTTGCGGGATGCTTTAGACCCCCGCAGCCTACAACGCTAAACCGGGTAGTAGCAATATTGCTGGTATCGGCAAGCGTTATCACGTAAAGTGATTGCATCCACGATGGGAGGTAACATGTTGAACATCTGTCCATTCCAAATCTGAATGAGCAACGAGAATTACTTAAATCATCCAAATTTTGGTTTGCTGTTTCGAGTATGTTTGGTGGAGGTGAACCGAGAGCTATTCACGACGCTGTATGCTCAGCGTCTGTTTTTCCTGGTCGCAAATGGGCAAGAAGGACTGGAGTTTGAGCCAATTACCCGAACAGATGCCCGCATTTTGGTCGAAAATCGAATGCGCACACTTCGCCGCTTAGGGCAGCATCAAGACTACAATCACCTCCAGGTGGTTTATAAACAAACATTTCAATGACGCCGTTTTCCCCGCTTAGCGGTACAATCTCTGAGCGTATTTCCCAAATTCGTCAATCGTTGCCAGATTCAGTGCGGTTAATTGCGGTTACCAAGCAGGTATCGATCGCCGCCATGCGTGAGGCATACGACGCAGGACTGCGAGATTTTGGAGAAAGCCGCATCCAAGAAGCAGAAATAAAACAAGCACAATTTAAGGATTTTCCAGACATTACGTGGCATTTAATTGGTCACTTGCAAAGCAATAAAGCACAAAAAGCACTGGAGCACTTTCAATGGATTCATTCGATCGATAGCTTAAAGTTGGCTCAACGACTCAACACCTTAGCCGAGTCGTTGCATCAGAAACCTCAGGTTTTACTACAGGTCAAAATTTTGCCAGATCCCAATAAGTACGGTTGGGAGGTTGCTGATCTGGCGCAAGATTTGTCTGAGCTAGATCAGTGTCGATCGCTTGATATCAAGGGGTTAATGACAATTCTCCCCTTAGGGCTGAGCGATTCTCAATCTTTAGATGTGTTTAGACAAACTCGCGAATTGGCGACAAAAATCCAGCAGCAGGGCTGGTCCCATCTTCGTATGGGACAGCTTTCAATGGGGATGTCAAACGATTATGAGTTGGCAGTTCAAGCAGGGGCAACCCTGGTTCGACTTGGTCGCATTCTATTTGGCGATCGGGGTACCTAGAAGACCAAAACGAAAGTTTTGGAAGGGGGTAAAGGGCCCCCCCCTTTTAGGGGCGAAGCCCCACTCCCCCAGATTGCAAAATTTATGATTTGCAACACTAGATAGGCACCTGGTACAACAAAAATAAAATTTTGAAAGGGATGAAGAGGTTCCACCCTGCTTGGGAAAGAAGCTCCCAAATTCTCATATTGCAAAATTTAGGGTTTGCAACACTAGATAGGCTCTTAGACTAATTTTTGGCAAATTATGATATCTCCGGAAACCGATAGAAAATCTTGAAAAATCCTTAAATTATCTGTTCAGGTGTAAATTTCAACTACTAAAACAATTGGGTTCCAAAATTTAAGTTGTGAATCCGCTTAGATAATCAACTACTCGTCGTCTAAAAACCTCATACTCAAAGGATTTCCAGATTCTTGAGCGAAAAACCATTAATAACGTGTGCATTTTAGGAATCTAGCTGTATACTGTTCTTTCAATATTCAGCCGAAATTGGTCGGGGTGCCTATCAGCATTCACTTAGAGACGGAGCCGCTAACAAATTGTTTGGCTTTCACCATATTTTCCAAAAGGTAATCCTCGCTTTCGGCAATACAAGCTATATTTAGC
>JBAUTA010001618.1:0-9586 GCA_049581985.1 Kovacikia sp. | reverse complement strand
GGGTAGGAATGGCTGGGTGGGAATGGCTCGGCAGGAATAGCTGGGTGGGAATGGCTGGCTGGAAATGGCTCGGCGGGAGTGACAGCGAACTTTTACCTATCGGATTTACCTATCGGACATGTTTTTCGGAACGGTGAGGTTACTTTGGAAAGTTTATTGAAATAGATGAACGTGAGACCAAGAAGTGTTCGATGAGACCAGAAAATTTCTATAAGACCAACCTTTAATAATGGATAAACTAGGCTATCTCATGGGTGGGACAACTGTGAATCAGGACGAAAATCGGAGTCAGGTTTCGAATGCTGGGTATATGGGGCAGCGTTGGCTGGTAGAGGAGCGGGATGCCTGTGGGGTTGGTTTTATTGCTGACCAGCGGGGAAGGGCGAGTCACAGGCTGATTGAGCAGGCACTCTCGGCACTGACTTGCCTGGAACATCGAGGGGGTTGTAGCGCTGACTATGACTCTGGCGATGGGGCAGGGCTCTTGACTGCAATTCCCTGGGATCTGTTTCAACCCTGGTTTGTCGCCCATGGGATACAGCCTTCCGCTGGGGAACAGGTTGGGGTTGGAATGATTTTTCTTCCGGCGGAGGCGGAGGCCGCCACGATCGCCCGCCAAATCGTTGAGCGATCGGTGCAGGCGGAGGGAGTGAAGGTGTTGGGGTGGCGGGTCGTTCCTGTGAAGCCCGAACTGTTGGGAACTCAGGCACGGGAAAACCAACCCCAGATCGAGCAAATCCTGGTTCACTCTGAGCAAGTCTCTGGCGACGATCTGGAACGCCTGCTCTATCTGGTCCGGAAGCGGACTCTGCAAATGGCGTCCACGGAAATTCGGGGTTCTGCCCTGGAGGATGCATTCAAGGACTTCTATACCTGCTCTTTTTCCTGTCGCACGATCGTTTACAAGGGAATGGTGCGATCGGCTGTTCTGGGGGACTTTTACACCGATCTTAAGCAACCAGAATATACGAGTGCTTTTGCGGTCTACCATCGTCGTTTCAGCACCAATACCATGCCCCGTTGGCCCCTGGCCCAGCCGATGCGGCTGGTTGGGCACAACGGTGAAATCAACACGTTGTTAGGCAATATTAACTGGATGGTAGCCAGGGAAGCGGATCTGGCGCATTCCATCTGGGGCAGTCACCTGAATGATTTGAAACCGACGGTAAATGCTGACAATAGCGATTCTGCGAACCTGGACAATGTGATGGAATTGCTGGTGCGATCGGGTCGCACTCCGCAGGAGGCACTGATGATCATGGTGCCTGAGGCTTATCTGAACCAGCCTGATTTACTCAACTATCCAGAAATTACTGATTTTTACGAGTATTACAGTGGCATCCAGGAACCCTGGGATGGCCCTGCCCTATTGGTGTTCAGCGATGGTAAAACGATCGGTGCAACGCTCGACCGCAATGGGCTGCGCCCTGCCCGTTATAGCATTACCCGTGATGGCTACGTGGTAGTAGCCTCGGAAGCAGGAGTGGTGGTAGACCTGCCGGAATCTGAAATTATTGAAAAGGGACGGTTAGGGCCTGGACAAACGATCGTCGTTGATCTGGAGCATCAAGAAATCTTGAAAAACTGGCAAATTAAGCAACGGGTTGCCAGTGCCCAACCCTACGGCGAATGGCTAAGGCAGCATCGCCAGACAATCAAACCCCAGCCCTTTGCCGACGAAGCTCCCCAGATGGAGGCGCAGGCAGTACTGCGGTATCAAACTGCCTTTGGCTACACGGCAGAAGATGTGGAAATGATTATCGAAGAAATGGCGGCTCAGGGGAAAGAGCCGACTTTCTGCATGGGCGATGATATTCCGCTGGCGATTCTTTCTACCAAACCCCGGTTGCTGTATGACTACTTTAAGCAGCGCTTTGCCCAGGTGACAAATCCGCCAATCGATCCCCTGCGGGAGAGCCTGGTCATGTCTTTAGCCATGCAGTTGGGTGAGCGGGGCAATTTGCTGGAGGAAAAGCCAGAATATGCCCACTTACTAAAGCTGGAGTCTCCCGTTTTAGGAGATGGGGAATTGGATCAGATCCGTCAGTCCGGTTTTGAGACGGGTAGTCTGTCTACGCTATTTGATATTGCGGCGGGTCCTGACGGCTTGCAGCGAGCAGTCACTCACCTGTGCCAACAGGCAGCGGCAGCGGTGCGCTCTGGTAAAAAGATTCTGATTCTGAGCGATCGCTTGGGGACTTCAGGCGACAAACCCGGTTTGGACGCAGAGTGTAGCTATATTCCGCCCTTACTGGCAGTAGGAGCGGTTCACTATCACCTGATCCGTCAAGGATTGCGAATGAAGGCATCGCTGATTGTAGATACAGCACAATGCTGGAGTACCCATCACTTCGCCTGCTTGATTGGCTATGGAGCCAGTGCGGTCTGTCCCTATTTGGCGTTGGAAACGGTGCGCCAGTGGTGGGCAGATCCTAAAACAAAGAGCTTCATGGAGCGGGGCAAGCTCAAATCAATTCCGCTGGCAGCAGCTCAGGCAAACTTCCGTAAGGCGATCGAGGATGGGTTGCTAAAGATCCTATCCAAAATGGGAATTTCGCTGTTGTCGAGCTATCACGGGGCTCAGATATTTGAGGCGATCGGGATTGGGCCTGATTTGCTCCAACTAGGCTTTGCGGGTACCGCTTCCCGCTTAGGTGGCATTAGCGTAACAGACTTGGCGCAGGAGGTTTTATCCTTCCACAGCCGCGCTTTCCCTGAATTGATGGGTAAGAAGCTGGAAAACTTTGGCTTCGTCAACTATCGTCCGGGCGGGGAGTATCACATGAATAGCCCGGAAATGGCGAAGTATCTGCATAAGGCAGTCGGCACAAAAAGCCATGACCACTACGAACTGTACCAGAAATATCTGGAAGAACGTCCGCTCACAGCTCTTCGGGATTTGTTGAACTTTAAGGGCGATCGTCCCTCGATTCCGATTGAGGAAGTGGAGCCTGCTGCGGATATCGTGAAGCGGTTCTGCACCGGGGGAATGTCCCTGGGGGCGCTCTCCAGGGAAGCCCATGAAACCCTGGCAATCGCCATGAACCGGATTGGTGGGAAATCCAACTCTGGGGAAGGCGGCGAAGATCCGATTCGCTTCAATGTTTTGGATGATGTGGATGAAGCCGGGCGCTCCTCCCTCCTGCCCCATTTGAAAGGGCTGCGGAACGGCGACACCGCCAGTTCAGCAATTAAACAGGTGGCGTCTGGACGGTTTGGGGTGACGCCAGAATATCTAATGAGCGCTAAGCAAGTAGAGATCAAGATGGCCCAGGGGGCAAAGCCCGGTGAAGGGGGGCAGCTCCCCGGACCAAAGGTGAGTCCTTATATTGCCTTACTGCGGCGCTCTAAACCGGGAGTCACGCTGATTTCGCCGCCGCCACACCATGACATTTACTCGATCGAGGATCTGGCCCAGTTGATCTTTGATCTGCACCAGATCAACCCCAGGGCACAGGTTTCGGTAAAGCTGGTGGCAGAGGTTGGGATTGGCACCATCGCCGCAGGGGTTGCTAAGGCAAATGCCGATATTATTCAGATCTCTGGCCACGATGGCGGCACGGGGGCGTCTCCCCTTAGCTCGATTAAACACGCAGGTAGTCCCTGGGAGCTGGGTTTGACTGAGGTACACCGGGTGCTCATGGAAAACCAACTACGTGAGCGCGTCATTTTACGGGTAGATGGCGGGATTAAAACGGGTTGGGATGTGGTTATGGCTGCCCTGATGGGGGGAGAAGAGTTTGGCTTTGGCTCCATCGCCATGATTGCGGAAGGCTGCATCATGGCACGCATTTGCCATACCAACAACTGCCCCGTTGGGGTTGCCAGTCAGAAAGAGGAGTTGCGGAAACGGTTTACGGGGATTCCCGAACAGGTGGTCAACTTCTTCTTCTTTATCGCGGAAGAGGCCCGATCGCTGCTGGCAAAACTCGGCTATCGATCGCTGCAGGAGATCATTGGGCGGGCTGACCTGCTAAAGGTGCGGGAGCATGTGAACTTAACCAAGACCCACTCCCTTAATCTGGACTGTTTAACTAATCTGCCCAACACCCGCGAAGACCGCTCCTGGCTAGAGCACGAGGAGGTTCACAGCAACGGCTATGTGCTGGATGACCATCTCCTCAGCGATCCTGACATTCAGGCAGCAATCCAAAATCAGACCAGCGTTACCAAGGTTGTGAATGCGATCAACACCGATCGCACGATCGGGGCCAGGGTGGCGGGGGCGATCGCCCAACAGTACGGCAACAGCGGCTTTGGTGGACAAATTGTCCTGGAGGTTCGGGGTCCAGTGGGTCAGAGTTTCGGAGCATTTAACCTGCCCGGTATGACCCTCAATTTGGTCGGCGAGGCAAACGATTATGTTGGCAAAGGAATGCATGGTGGCGAAATTATCATTAAGCCGCCCCAGGATGCAGCCTATGACCCTGCCCAAAACGTGATTGTTGGTAATACCTGTCTTTATGGTGCAACAGGTGGTGTTCTGTTTGCCAATGGGCAGGCAGGGGAACGGTTTGCAGTCCGAAACTCTCTGGCTCAGGCAGTGGTTGAAGGAACTGGAGATCACTGCTGCGAGTATATGACGGGCGGCGTGATCGTGGTGTTAGGCAACACGGGACGCAACCTGGGCGCAGGCATGACGGGCGGTTTGGCGTACTGTCTGGATGAGGACGGCAGTTTTTCAGCCAAGGTCAACCCGGAAATCGTCAAAACCCAACGGGTGGTTACCCCTGCGGGAGAACGACAACTGAAGGAGTTGATCGAGGCCCACGCCGATCGCACAGGGAGTCAGAAAGCCAAAACCATCCTGGCAAATTGGTCGGAATATCTGCCTAAGTTCTGGCAGGTTGTGCCCCCTTCGGAGAAGGATTCCCCAGAAGCCAACCCGAATGTAGCGGAAGAAAAAGTGCTGACTCCAGCCCAGTGAGAGTTGGGCGGAACGCAAATTAGATCGACAACTCCAAACGGATGGCATTACGGAGAGGGGTTAGGACGGGGGGCAGGGGGAGAACCCCTTTGGTTGGGGGTGGAAGCCCCCCTCTCCTCTCAATCTATGTCCTAACCCGCTTGCGTAGGGCCCTATGCGTTCGGTCATGGCAAAGGTTTTTGCCCGATCGTGTCCCCTGGAGATTCCCCCAAACCTGTAAAATGTCTAGAGCTCCTGCATAGGCGCATTACTGAGCAATTGGGATTTAAGACGGCATGACGAAAACAGCATGGGTGTTTCCTGGACAGGGTTCGCAGGCGATTGGAATGGGGACCGATCTGCTTGAGTTGCCTGAGGCAAAGGCAAGATTTGGTCAGGCAGATGAAATCCTGGGTTGGTCGGTTGCTGAAACTTGTCAAAGCGAAGAGGATAGGCTATCCCGTACGCTTTATACCCAACCCTGTCTTTACGTGGTTGAAAGCATCCTGGCTGATTTGCTGAAATCCCACGGGCAGCAGCCTGATTTGGTGGCGGGTCATAGTCTGGGCGAGTATGTGGCGCTCTACACCGCTGACGTATTTGATTTTGAGACGGGATTGCGGTTGATTAAGCAGAGAGCTGAACTGATGGATCGGGCTTCGGACGGGCTGATGGCTGCTTTGTTGGGGTTCGATCGGGAGCAGCTAGAACAACAGCTTCAGCAAACACCTGATGTGGTTTTAGCCAATGACAATAATGCGGGTCAGGTGGTGATCTCTGGCAAACCTGCGGCCGTTGAAACCCTACTGAACAATGTCAAAGCAAAACGCGCAGTCAAATTGAATGTCAGTGGTGCCTTTCACTCGCCCCTAATGGCGGCAGCCGCCGCTGAGTTTCAAAAAGCATTAGATAGTGCCCAGTTTAAGGCGGCTCAAGTGCCTGTCCTGTCCAATGTAGACCCTACTCCCACTACCGACGCAGGGACGTTAAAAGACCGCTTGAATCGGCAGATGACTGGAACCGTCCGCTGGCGGGAAATTTCCTTAAAGCTGCCTGAGGAGGGAATTGGACGGGTGGTGGAAGTTGGTCCTGGCAAGGTGTTGACAGGCATTATGAAACGGACTTGTCCAGAGTTAGGATTAGAAAATGTTGGCAGTGTAGCGGACTTGCCTGGGGCATAACTTTTATGAGTCAAGAGCGCGAACCCCTGAGTAGTCTAATTCTCTACCGCTTATTTAAGTGGTCAGTGGTTAGCCCAATGCTGCACGTCTACTTTCGAGGACGTATTTATGGCGCAGAGCATGTGCCACTACAAGGCCCAGTGGTGGTAGTGAGTAACCATGCTAGCGACTTTGATCCACCGATGCTGTCGAGTTGTGTGGGCCGTCCAGTCGCCTATATGGCGAAGGAGGAGCTGTTTCGCATTCCAGTTTTAAAACAGGCCATTACGCTCTACGGAGCCTACCCGGTAAAACGGGGCTCTGCCGATCGGAGTGCCATTCGAGCTGCCCTGGCTTCCCTGGAACAGGGATGGGCGGTTGGTGTATTCGTCACGGGCACACGCACCCCCGATGGCAGCGTTGTAGATCCGAAGCTAGGTGCAGCCCTGATTGCAGCGAAAGCTCAAGCCCCCCTGCTGCCAGTTTCCCTTTGGGGGACCCATGCCATCTTCCGCAAGGGGTCTGCCATCCCTCGTTCCGTTCCTGTCACGGTGCGAATTGGAGAATTAATTCCTGCGCCCCAATCCACCGATCGGGAAGCGCTAGAAGCCGTTACCCAACAATGCGCTGATACCATTAATGCCATGCATCAACAGGGGCGATAGGCGGGATGGAGAATGACAGCCTTGCAAGCTTGAATTCTTCTACTTTTACCCTTTACCCCACTTCCTACTCCCTACTATCTGATCCATGAGTGACCTCAGAGCCGAACTAGCAGAATCCGTCGATGAAGCCCAGTGGAATTGGTTGGCTCCCCACGCTCGCCGAGATTCTGTGATTGTGATTAAACCAGAATTGGATTTGGTGGAGGTGGGGGTTGCGATCGCCAATGACAACACGGTCCTGGTTCAGCACTGGATCGAGCAAGATCTGATCCACAAGCCCTACCCCGCACAGCTTTCAGACTGGAACGCGGATTTGACAAAACGCTTTAATGCCCTGATCATTCAGCCCTACGTTTTGGTTCAGGAAGCTTTAGGGTGATTGCTTTAAAGCATTTACGCAATTTATTTTGTAGGGCACGTATCTCGCTTGCAACGTGTACCCTGTCCCTGTACCCAATCATCAAGTTTTGTGGTCTATCCATTTAAACGCCCGCAGCGGGCACTTCGGGCGATCGCGCTAACCATGCCGCTTGCTTCCCTGTTACTGCTCAGGAATCCATCTCTAGCCCAGGGAGGAGATGGATGCCAGCTATCCGCCCAGGAGCGGGATCAAAAACGGGCTTTGATGCAGGCAGCAGTGGTCGGAGATCCGACGGCCCAGCAATCCTATCAAGCCCTGGTGGCCCGACATGCAGAGCAGCTTAACCAGTGCCGTCGTCAGAGCTGGCTGCAAACCCAAGCGACCTGGCTGCGTCTCTATCCCTGCGATAGCAAGCCAGGAATGTTAGAGGCGTTGTTTGATGAGATCGTCAATCGGGGTTACAACCAGATCAACCTTGATGTCTTCTCCAATGGACAGGTTTTATTGCCTTCAGCAGATAACCCGACTGCCTGGCCTTCGGTTTTACAGGAACCTGGAACCGATCGCATCGATCTCCTGGCCGCGGCCATTCAGAAGGCCCATGAGCGGGGATTAAAAGTTTATGCCTGGTTATTTAGCTTAAATTTTGGTCAAACCTACGCCGATCGCCCCGATCGACAATCGGTTCTGGCCCGCAATGGAGAAGGCGAAACGACGGTAAGCGCGGCCATCAAAGCCAGTTTTATGCCCGGTAGGGATATAACCAGTGTTAATGAAATATTTGTAGATCCGTACAGCGCTCAGGCGATCGCCGATTACCGCCAGCTTCTAGATGGGATCCTGCGCCGCCGCCCGGATGGGGTTTTGTTTGACTACATCCGCTATCCCAAAGGACTAGGAGGAGCGTCAGTTGTCAGCAAGGTTAAGGATCTGTGGATCTATGGAGAGGCTTCCCGGCAAGCGCTGGAGCAACGGGGACTGAACCAAAAGGGGCGGGAGCTAATTCGCCACTATATTAGCCAGGGTTATCTGACGGCCCAAGATTTGCTCGCGGTTGATCAGCTTGACCCAACCGAAAAAGAACCCCAGTGGCAGGGGCGATCGCCTTCCATTGCCTGGGCATCTCCCGTTGCCGAACGGCTATCTGCAATCCACAAGGAACTCTGGAATTTAGCAGTGGCGCACGCGATGCAGGGGCCGGTGGACTTTTTAACAGCGGCGATCTCACCCGTGCAACAACAGGGCATTCCCGCTGGAGCAGTTTTTTTCCCAGAGGCAAATCGAGCCGTGGGTCAGGGGTTTGATTCGCGCCTGCAAGCCTGGAACCGCTTTCCCGGAACGATCGAGTGGCACCCGATGGCCTATGGCGTATGTGGAGACACAAGCTGCATTGTGCAACAGGTGCAGACCGTATTGGAGCAGGCTCCTGTGAGAACACGGGTTGAGCCAGTGTTAACCGGAATGTGGGGACAGGCAAGCCCGGAACGTCCCTCCTTGGAAGCACAGATGCAAGCCTTGCGATCGCCCTCACCACCAATTCAATCACTCAGCCATTTTTCGTTTGGCTGGCAAGATCCGCAATGGGAGAGAACCAGGAAATTTTGTCGGCTCTAGCAGACCAAAACGAAAGTTTTGGAGGGGGGTAAAGGGGGAGTGGGGGCGTTGCCCCCAGGCAAGGGGTTCCACCCCCTCCACCCCCAAACTCATCTTCTATTTAATTGCGCCCAGCTACTTAGGATCGCTATATAAGGGACAGAAATTAGAGCGTCACCGATCGCGATTGCCATTTTGGCGACCGTTCCACTGGGTATCCCAATCACGATTGCCGTTTTGACGACCGTCCCACTGGTTATCCCGATCTCTATCCCATCGCCAGTTGTCGCGTCGATCTTTATCCCAACGTCTGTCCCAATCCCGATCTCTCACCCCCCTGTCCCAATAGCGGCTATCGTATCGATCTCTGTCCCAATAGCGGCTTCTGTCATAGCGACCGGGAACCCAATAGCGACGACCGCGATCGTACCCCCAGTAGCCAGGAATCCAGATACCAATGCCAATATTCACCTGGGCAATTTTCGTGACAGGAGCAGGTGAAGTTACAAGGATATCTGCTGAAGCTTTTTGGGGAAGTCCTAGGGCAGCCAGTGGAAGGGCAAGCAGCGTACCGATGATGAACTGTCTCATAGATTTTCAATCCTATTTGAGTAAAACCAGATCCTTCTGAAAGTCCTGTGTCGCAAGAATCTTAAGGAATGAAGAGGTGCTTCCTTGGAGTCAGGTTGGCTGGATACCTTGAAGGATATAAACCACCTTTCGTTGTTAAGCCCTTCGTCCTTTGAGCACAATGATGATCAACCATGCCCAACCTGTGCCCCTGAAAATTCTGCGATCGGGCTACATTACTTCTGAAATTGATTACATCAGAACAGATGCGCGAGTAGGGTTCTTTGCGAAGTATCTATATCTGACAGGACTTTGGTGCATCCCATTTAGT
>JBAUTA010001617.1:0-2509 GCA_049581985.1 Kovacikia sp. | reverse complement strand
CCACCCCTGCACCCTGTCCTAACCAGCATGGCTACGGCTATAAGTAGTAGGCGTAATTAATTATCAGCAGGGAGAGTTGGGGGCAATACCCCAACTCTCCCCCCCAAAAATCCTCTCTAGTTTAATTTCACCCAGCTACTGATCAGCCCCAAAATTCAATATCCTGATCTCGGACGTACCCAACCATCATGGGACTGACGACGGTCAACGTGGTAATAAATAGGACAATGATCGCTTGACTGGTATTCAGGTTCCGTAAGACATTGCCAAACTCTACCGGCACTCGGCCAAATTCAAGACGCTTCAAGGCAACATAGCTAGCATTACAGGTTAGGGAAGTCAAAAAATCAAAGCAAATTGCCAAAACCCAAACTATGCGTAGGATAAGGATCTGGATAAACAAATCATCCCTCTGCAAGTCTCTCCTTTCCCAGATTGATTTGGTTGAAAAGTTAAAGGCTCCCACAATCAAAGTCCCAACCAGGCTAATCCCGATCGGCACAAAGCTAATCGTCCCTAGAATGATTAACGTGCCTAAAAAGGTTGTCACCAAATCCCATATCATGCTGAACCGCAGGGCAGTTAATAAAACGAATCTTTTAATTTCCATGCTTAAGAGACGGTGTTCAGTGAGAGACGATGGCTATCGAGTCCTCGTCAACGATCAGTAGCATTAAAGATATACAGATAACAGATATACCTGCTTTAGCGATACCTGCTTGATCCGATCGCTCCACTGATTCTGACTCAATCTCACCCACGATCTTCATCAGCACTTCGGCCTCGGCACTTAGCACTGTCCCAACAAATCTTTGCCTGGTGGATACCGGGGCCGACTAATCTTCCAGCCAAACCTCAGCCCCCAACAAATCAGCAATTCGATCTCTTAACAAAAAGCCATTTCTCTCTAATTCGCATTCAATGTACTCCCACTCACGCGCAGGGATATATTGGCAGAGCGCATAGATTCGTTGCTGCCGACCCAGAGTGCCCTTCTCAACCAGTTGGCGGGCCTCATCTCTGATTACATCCAGGGAGTATGGTAGAGACTGAAGCATGGCTCATCCCCCTTTTAATTCATAACAATAATGACGAATCGATCACGTTAATAATAAGTAGCTGGACAAAATTAAAGTAAGGATGATTATAGGAGTTTCACCGTTTCGCGATCGCCTAAACCCCCTGTAAACCCCTTGGTTGGGGGCACAGACCCTACGCTTTCTTACTCATTAATCAGGGCTACCTACTTAACCCATTCCGCTAACCTCAACAGTAGGGAAAAAATTGGAAGGGGACTCAAGTAGGCAAAAATTCTTATTACTTCCTTTTGGAGAGAGGAGTTTGTTAGCCGCACTCCAACGATTCGCGGGTATCAACCCCAGTTACCGGATTAACGCCGCTGGCTGATTTGCATAGCAGCAGACTCTGAGATCGATCGAGGACTGCATTGCTAAAATCAGCACCCGTTACCTTCGCATCTCGAAAAGAGGATTTGAGCAACATGGCGGAAGTCAAAATGGCATCGCTTAAATCAGACCCCGACAAATCAGTTAAATAGGCAATGCCATTGCTGAAGTCGGCCCCATGAAAATTGGCATTAATCAGGGAGGTGCCATTGAAAACAGCACCTCTCAAATCTGCTTTGCTGAAGTTGGCATTTTTTAGATCCGCTTTCGTGAATTCTGCTCTGAGCAAACTTTGCCCAGAATAATCCTTCGTTGTAGTTTCCTGGTCATCATAGGCTCGAATAGCTGCGGAACTAGCCGCATAACCAGGCGCGGGCCAAGCCACAGTCAATGTGAGCAGGATCATAAAAAGTCCAAGCAAAGCCTGACGTAAACGCATGGTTGGGTAGGAGGCGCGATCGCTGACGATATTAACTTAGCAAATTTCTTTACTTTAAAGATCGTGGATCGAATAACATCGGCAACTCCACTCGTCAGAGTTTAGCCTGCGGGCGAAAACCTGGGCGATAACCACAAACAGACCTGCCGAATGCTAAGCCCCTACTGCTTATCAAGTTTATTTCGTTCTCATAGAAAACTCCGTTGGAAACCCCGGTCATTCATGCCGGGGAGGAAAACGGGACAGCGGGATTTATCCTGCCAGTCGCCAGTACACTCGAACTATTTTCGCTGATATAGTAGCTATAGAGCGAGAGTAGTTTATGTTTCTGACCCAGAAGAACCAGATCAGGGATTTGAGCAAGGCGGAATACATCGCCTTGCAATCGCTTTTCCGACTGAGCAAGAACCTCTACAACGTAGGGCTTTACTCGGTTCGGCAATCCTTCTTTCAGGAACGTAAATACCTCCAGTACGAAGGCAACTATCAGCAATGCAAGGGGAACGAGAATTACAAACTTCTCAATACCGATATTGCACAGCAAACGTTGAAGGTGGTTGACCGCACCTTTAAGAGCTTCTACGGGTTGTTGAAAGCGGCTCGTAATGGCTCCTACCAGCAAAAGGTGAAGATCCCTAATTACCTGCCAAAGGACGGATACTTC
>JBAUTA010001616.1:0-3170 GCA_049581985.1 Kovacikia sp. | reverse complement strand
GAGTTAAAGGGCAGGCTGGTTAAGGTCAAAATTACTGAAATCCGAGCATTTAGCCTGACAGGCGAAATCTGGCCTGACTAAATTTTGCACCAGGGGGATTTGGGAGCTTCGCCCCTTTCAAACCTTTATTTTGGTTGTCCTAGGCTAAGCCTCGCAGCAGACCCACATAAACACCCTGGATATCTAGCTCTTCAATCCTGATATCAATCACGGTTGGCTCGTATTTAGGGTTAGCCGGCTGGAGCGTAATTTGGTTACCTGTGCGGTAGAGATACTTGAGCGTTGTTGCCCCATTCACGCGGGCGGCGATAATTGTGCCATTACGGATCGAGCGTAGATTCGATTCTCGTCGCATAACGACCACATCATCCTGATCAATCAACGCGCCCACCATACTGTCTCCCCGCACCCGTAGGGCAAAGTGCTGGGAAAGCTCGTGCTTAGAGAGACGCCCCAACTTGGGCAAGCAGGAAAGCTCCAGATGCTGAACTTCCGCCTCTGGAAACGTTTCAACCAGACTATGAGCCGCGATCGCCCCTACCAACGGAATCCCATCGCTGGGTCGAAGCACCCGAATTGAACAGGCCTTTCCAGGAACATGGGTGATAAATCCCCTCTCGGTTAATGCGTGGATATGTTGCTGAACGGGAGCAGGCGATCGATAACCCAAACCCCTCTGAATCTCACGATAGGTCGGTGAAATGCTGTGTTGAGCGATGTAGTCCTCAATCCAGTTAAAAACCCGTTGTTGGGGCGGAGTGAGCAGGGATTGCATGGAAGTAATAAAAGAGCATTTGTACTACTCTACATCTTCACCGCAGGGATTGCACTATTTTCTTCAGAACTTTTGAAAAAGGCGTCAAGATGGCAATCAGCACCGGGCGATCGGTGGGTGGAAATCGGTCACAGGAAATCATCCAAGGGCAAGAGCTAACTCCCCATTGACCTCTTGTCCTTTGCTTTTCCAGGAATGAAACCAAAATAAATCCAATCCCCTATAGGGACTTAGGCAATTTCCAGGAAAAAATATCCCAAGCATTCTGGTTACAAAGCTGGAGCTTGGCAACAAGTCATCATCATCTTTGGTACTTTGTTTTTGGAAATTACCTTAGAGGATGTTTTAAAAGTCGCTTATGGTGTATCAAAACTACCCAGATCCCCCTAAATCCCCCTTAAAAAGGGGGACTTTCAAGCCTGCCCCCTCCTTTTCAAGGGGGGCTAGGGGGGATCTTGAAGTGCCTACCATCACAGCCTATACCTTTTCAAACACCCTCTTAGCATTTGGGCGAACCCATGAAGCAGGGAATTTTTGTCAATGGGGTTTAATTCGCAATTCTTTAAATATCAAGCAGGTTTTTCAGCAGCCGGTGCTTGCTCTCCAACCACTTTGGGAACTTCAACCCCATTCTGTTCCAGAACCACCACAGGCTCAGACCCCGAATTCATTTCAATTCGCTTGACCAACACCTGCCCATCCGACAGCCGTTGTCCAACTTTGACGTAGCGGCTAGTTTGTTCATTGGGTGCTTTCAGGATCGCCTGAGCAATCCCGCCAATGTAGACAACCCCCGACACTTCTACGCCACTGGCCAGCGTAGTTGAAGGGGGAGATGGGATAGCGGCAGGCGTAGGGGTGGTAGGAGTGCCATTCGGACTGGAGGGAGTTTTTCCCGATGTAGACGGAGAGCTTCCCGGTCTAGAAGGAAAAGGACTGCTAGGTCTTGGCGGTTTACCATTTGCCGTCAACGTTGGTAAGGTTCCAGGCTGGGGAGCGTTGGGTAGGGTAGGAACCGAATTTGTGGCAGCCTGCGCCACCTGAGCCCCCGTCAAAGATAATGGAGCGGATGCGGGTTTAAGTAAGACAGGAGACATGGGCGAAAAGGGATTTCCCCTTGTTTTATTCGCATTAATTGTTGCCTGCACTTGTTTTGCCCGCTCGTCGCCATTGGTCGGTTGGATTAGGCCTGACACTGCGCCGGAAGCTGCGGGTTTTTGAGCCATCAAAGGTTTAGCAAAGGGCTGAGCTGCAGGACTTTGGGTTGGCGATGCAGCTGGAGAAGGAGCAGCTGGAGAAGAAGCAGTCGGAGAAGAAGCAGCCGGAGAAGGAGAACTGGTTGTGGTCTGTTCAGATGAACATCCAGCGATCGCAACCACGATAGCACCAGCCATTGCAACGAACCTACGCTGACCCATAGCAACTTTCTCCAAATGCCTTATTTATTACTAAGATACCCTTAATACGCAGGGATCGTATCAACAATTTTTAGTAGTTTGAGGCCTAGCCCTTCCCTCCGTAACCCTTAAAAATTCTCCCCAGAAATTCCCCGCCAAGACGGTTTGAATTCTCGATTTAGAAATCCCTGGCAATTCCCCCCAGTATGGAGTTGAAAGCCTCACCAATTCTCGTTTCGTTTAATTTATGTCTCTTCAGATAGCGCCTTTTGCTAAACGAAACTTGCTGTTTTCTGAAGTCAGGAGATAGAAACCGTTCTCTGATTTTCTTAGTTCTGTCAGGGGGGTGTTTTAGTCGGCAACTTTCCTCCCTATAAAAAAGCATAGTCAGTAAAAACAGGGAAGCAATTTTTTTGTTTCAACTTGGGAAAGTTCGGCTAAGGTATTTGCGTGGGTAAGGGTCATCCCTGAGGGATCGCGATCGTCGATGGGAATAGAAGCCCATTTGAACCACCCCCTGGGTTGGAAACTTGCCCTGCAGGGGAACCAGGAAAGGTGCATCATCCCTCCTCGCGTCATCCCCCCTCTCATCATCGCCCTGGAATTCTTCCTCCTTCGCCAAATTGGACGATCCTAATCCAGCACCAAAATCCTTGCTCAGGGTTACTACATATAGCGTTTTTTAAAGAGTTAAAAGATTTACTCAATACATGTAGCGTAATTCCCAAATCTGGTCTAAACTCCAGGCTTGGTAAACCCTGTCCTAGCTCTGAGAAACTTCGCCCCTGATTTGTTTTGAAAGCTTCCTCGCCCGCAACTAAACCTCCCGTGTTTGCCTATCTACCCAGGCTGACAATCTATGCCCTGGTAATCATCACCGCGTGGGAAGCCAGGAGCAGCGCTCAGACCGCTCCGCCCGACCCTGCCCAGTTTTATCAAACCTATCAGCCCGTCGCTGAGCCAGCTCCGGCCCCCAACCCCCAACCCCCAACCCCCAG
>JBAUTA010001615.1:0-1784 GCA_049581985.1 Kovacikia sp. | reverse complement strand
CCTAACTTTGGGAATTTGTAGATGATGACTGTCTCTACTAACCCCATTATCACGTTTAGCTGAGGCTCTGTCACAGCCCTTTGTCGTATTCTGCTCAATAAATCTTTAGCCTGAGAGACTGCATCCTTCTTTTTCGCTACAACCAAACGCATCAAATCTAAGCCAGTCGCGCTATCTGAAGGGACTTTAAGGTCTTCCAGGTAAATCCGATGCACCTGATCACTTTGAATTAGGTTGCGGAAAAGTCTCAAGTCAGTGGGTTCAATCGAACGTTTTGAGAAAATGACCACAGCCGTCCAATCAAAGGTGTTGGGATTCAACTTCAGGAATAAATGGATTTCAGCAATGAGTCGATGGTAAAACGTTGCATCTTTCTGGAATTGAACCTCTAGAAAAATGACCGTTTGATCAATGGCATCTGGTTTAGGAAGCAATACACCATCTATACGAAAGCCCACCTGCTTAATCTCAACAGAGTCAAAGCTGTAGTTTTCGGCAAGGTTAGCGGGTTGCCCCAGCATTTCAAACAGAATGCTGGGACTGGTTTTAAAGATGTGGAAGAATAGTGAATCTGTTTGCAAGGAAAGCGATCACCTGTGAGAGTCAGACCAATTCTACCGGATAGCCCAAGCCGATGGTGTTTTGCTCTGCGATCACCCATCTCAAGCACCACCTATTCCGCACCAGCCGCAGCCATTCCCCCGCAGGGGCAGTGCTTGGTGATGGCACGGGCGATCGTCGATGTCAGCTTGGCCTCAATCGACAACAGGGATTTCCAAATCTGTCAGGGCAGAATACTAGCAAGCCATGTCAGGCTCCAGTCTCAGTGCCTCTATGACTGCAACTTACGAATAATTTGTTTTGCAGTCTCGGTATCGAGATTATCGAAGATGCCTGAACAATCAGACTCCAAGTCAACGTAGTCCAGAAACTGGGGATCATTCAACGCTAGTTCGGATGATGCTTCAATAGATGGAGCTGCTGAATTGACTTCGGTACTTTCAGGAGATGAATTCACCAACGGCTGTTCAGACATAAGAAACTAAGTTAAATACCCCTCTTGAGAGAATACCCAGCTAAATCGCCAGTTTGACAACCCGCTCATCTCCATGACGACGGCGCAGCGCTGGGAAATCCTGAACACGCATCCGCTATTCACAGGCGTTTGCCCGAAGTGTGGTGAGGCGATCGCCCAAGTTCAATCAAGATCATCACCAATAAGGCCAAGGAGTTAGAGCGATCCCTGGGAGGTTCTAGGAATTCAGCTACTCCTAAAGCGTCAATAGACGCTTCAGGAAATCTTGAGCAGCTAGGATTAGGTGCAGCCAAAGCCAGTATTGAATATGTAATTGTCTTCACAACCTGAAGCAGACGTCAGCCATTTAGGACAGCATGAAGTTCATTAGAGTAGACAAATCAGCTCAAAACATCCTCCTGCTTTAACTTTGCGATCTCCATAGTCGATGTCCTTGTCTGCGAAAACTATTTCTAACTTCTACCCTCCAGTCTTTGAATCGAGAGAAGAACCCAGATCCAGGCATAGCCATTTTTACAAACCACTCCACAAGCTGGGGTGCAATGCGATTGGCCATAAGAGCAAGATGACTTTGCCAACCCACCGCAATTTCAGGCGAGTTATGTCTTAGACCCGTCACAAGAACCCTTGCCACCTGTTGGGGCGACATTTTTACCATCCAGTGAAACGGTTGAAACTCGCTCACCATGTCAGTGTCTGTTAGAGAGGGCAAAAGGGCTATGACTTTTACTTGACGGCTAGCTAACTC
>JBAUTA010001614.1:0-11097 GCA_049581985.1 Kovacikia sp. | reverse complement strand
CAGTTATTTAGTGCAACAGTGATCCTGTGTCAGGATGAGATTTAACCGCTTGGAAAAGGTAGGTATGTTGCAAATCTTTAGCCGGCATCGCCAATCAGGAAAAGAGAGTGCTGATGACAATCGCAGGAAACGGCTCATTGGCAAAACCCTCGATCGACGCTATCGAATTATCGATTTGTTGGGGGAAGGTGGATTTAGCCATACCTACATTGCAGAAGACACCCGTCGCCCCAAGAGCCCTGACTATCCCAAGTGTGTGGTCAAGCATCTCCGCAAAAGCAGTAATAGCCCCGAATTTCTTAATAATGCCCGTCGGCTATTTCGGACGGAAGCCGAAACCCTCGAAAGGCTAGGTGAACATAGTCAAATTCCCCGGTTGCTTGCCTATTTTGAGGAATGGAGGGAATTTTATCTGGTTCAAGAATATATTCAAGGGAATCCGCTCAGTGCGGAGTGGCAACCAGGACACGATTGGAGCGAATCGCAAGTTTACACCTTTCTCTGCGAAATGCTGGAGATCCTGGCGTTTGTGCATGCTCAGGGCGTGATCCACCGGGATGTGAAGCCAGATAACATTATCCGTCGTCGGCTTGATCGCAAGCTCTGTCTAGTGGATTTTGGGACGGTCAAGCAGGCAATCAGTCATGTAGCCCCAAACTCTACCCAGCACACCATTACTACGGGGACACCCGGATACATTCCGATCGAACAATGGCGGGGCAATCCCCAGTTCAACAGCGATCTCTATGCGCTGGGAGTTGTCGCTGTGCAGACATTGACTGGCATTGATCCGGAAGCGTTTCAGGGCAATCCAGAACGGATCTTGAGGCAACACCGACCGCAGATCACCGAGGCTCTAGCAGCCGTCATCGAGAACATGGTTCGGACTGACTGGCATGATCGTTACCCATCCGTTCAGGCAGTTCTTCAGGCACTTTACCCACTGGCTGAGCAGTTTTCGACGGAGACTGCTGCGGTTGAATTCACACAAAGCGTTGAATTAAAATCAGTTCCGTCAGCTCCGGCTTCGGCAACGGTGGTTTCTAGAGCACTAGCCTCGACGCCAGAAGCCCGATCGAATGCCTTCCTTGCTTCGGATAATGCCAACGAGACAATCTTAGAGGCTACTCAAGTCAATGGCGCTCCTGTAGATTTAAGTCCAGATCATGAATCTTCAGCGCCAGAAAATCAGACCAATCTGGAATCCTCCCTACGCTCTTCTCTGCCGAAAGGACTTCCTGGACGTTCAATTGGGGAAGATTCTTTTGACAACAGCTATACGGTGGTTGCCAGTCCGGTTGAGGATTCTCATCCGATCGCAACCTCTCGACAATGGCTGTTTCTTGGTTTAGGCATCGCTGGGGCAGGCGCGATCGCCGCTACCCTGTTTTTCCTGATCCTTCCCTGGCGTCACTTTCAAGTAGCAGAGCAAGCTTTAAAACAGGCCGAGCAAGCGCGGCAGGCGGGAAACTACGGGGATTGTCTCAATCAAGCGAAAACCATTCCCGCTAGCCAGACCAATTTAAAAATGAAAGCGCAAGAATTGGCGCAGGGGTGTTCACTGTTAATGCAGGCAGAGCAACTGGCAAGTGCCAAAAACTTTCAGGCGGCGATCGTCGCTCTGGATGCCCTAACTCCTGCCAACCCTGCCTACAGTGATGCCCAAAAGCTAATCCAACAGTGGGGCGATCAGTTGATTCAACAGGCCGCTGAAAAATATCAGAAAGGCAATTTTCCAGGCGCGATCGCCCTCCTCAAAAATTTACCTGCCGCTCTGAATGCCAAAGTCCAGCCCAGGTTAGAACAATGGCAGACAACCTGGGAAACCAATCAAGACCGATTTCAGTCAGCTCAAACTGCTATGGAAGTAGGGAACTGGAAAGAGGCTCTGGATCAAGCCAGCAAAATTGACACCAACGACAGCCCCTATTGGCAAAAATTGGTTAGTCAGTTGCGCCAGGAAGCCCAATCCAACCTGGAGGCAGCCAAAAAAACGCTGGCCTCAGAACACCCCCCAAGATCGCAGCCAGAATCGACAACAGGTTGGGCTTCAGGCACAGACTCTTATAGTTCTCCAAGTTCTTCCCGTCAACCAAGCCAGTCAGTGCCCCCTGCACCTTCTGAATCCCAAGCCCAGCCTCAGACTGCAACAGGTTCCAGTATTTGTCCTACCCGTGTTCCTGGCTGTTAGTGATCTGTCAAGATTTATTTTGTGGACTTTCGGCCCACAAAATAATGCTGTGAAAGCCAGGTCCTGATCCCGGCCCCAGTCTCGAAACGCAAGCCAGGGTCTTGTTGGGAGGGAGTTTGGGGGGAAGGCAAGAGCGTTTTGGCAGTCAATGAGATCCCAATTCCCTGTCCTCATACCAATTTAAATAGCAAACAGGGCAGATTGGGGACGAGGTGCAGGGGTGGAACCCCCTTCGACTTGAGCGCTCAGGTCGAAAGCTGGCTGGGGGCGAAGCTCCCACACCCCCATCTGCAACTTTCATCTTTTAAATTGGTATCACACGTTTGCGTCAGGCTACACAACGTCTATCCAAACATGTTCCAGCCCATTTTTGCCTCGATTTTTGACTGCATACATCAGGCGATCGACCTGTTCGATGACAGCATCTGCTGATTTGGGTAACCGGCTAAAGGTGGCTGCACCAATGCTGAAACTGACAGGAAAGGACTCATCCTGGACAGTTTCCATCCATTTTCTCTGTAAGCGCTGGAGGACAGTTTCTCCCTGTTCATAGTCAGTCTGGGGTAACAGCAGGGCAAATTCATCCCCACCTAAACGGGCAACGGTATCGATGCTACGAATCTGCTCGTGGGCAACCTGGCTAATCAGACAGAGGAGGCGATCGCCCGCACTGTGCCCCAATCGATCATTCACGGCTTTAAAATTGTCAACATCAATATAGGCAACCGTCAGGGCGTAGTTATACCGCTTAGAGCGGTCAACCTCAAGCTGCAAAAGTTCCAGAAAATGCCGATGATTGACTGCCCTTGTAAGGGAATCGGTTCTTGCAAAGTACTTTTCCCGCTCATAGGAAAGTTTCAAATTAGAAAGTAAATAGCTGGTAATCAAAAAGAACCCCAAATTTATCATTGTGTTCCAGGAAACTAACCAGAAATAAGACTCTGATTTGATATGCCGCTCATCGATCCACCAGATGAGTGCGGCCTCCAATGAAAGGAAAAACCCACACCACCGGCCAGCAAACCAGGTTCCAAATGTAATCGGGATTAAATAGAAGATTGCTAAAGAAATATCTGCTGTGGTGAGATAGTCAATTATCCCTAACAAAAGAAGGAGGAAAGATCCTACAACCATAACCCTAGCCCTGGTTTGTTTTTTCCAATAAGCGACAAAACTGATGCTTAGCTGCTTCATGAGGATGGTTATCTTAAGGCCAATTAGCTACACGTCGGTTGCAAAAATTTGTAAAACTAGAAGGCAGCAAACCCTTAAGGATCGCGAGTCAAATACCTTCAACCCCTTCAATTGTTAGGGCTTAGCATTTAGCAGCTATCCTTTTGGTCATCGCCAAGGATTTCGCCCGAATGCCAACCGCCCTATCGCTGGTCTAAATTGCTGATGAACAAAGGGAGTTGTGAAAGCCTTTCCCTGACGGGAAAGTGCAGTCACAATCCAAATCGGATTGCTGTAGCGGAGCGGGTTTATTTTGTTCCCATCCCTAAGCAATATTAATAAAGATACCTTTTACCCCCATGGATTACTCGATCGCGCTTTTCACCTTAAAACAGGCTGACCCCATCCTGGGGGCGTTAATCGAGCAAGTAGGCCCATACAATCTTCACCAGGAGCAACAAAGAGACCTGCTGTTCGCCCTATCTAAGTCTATTCTCTACCAACAACTCTCTGGCAAAGCCGCCGCTACAATCCACTGCCAGTTTCTCCAGCTTTACCCAGACAAACCCTATCCCACCGCAGAGGATATCCTCAGCACACCTGATGAGTTATTGCGAGGAGCGGGCATTTCCCGCTCCAAAGTCATTTATCTGAAAGACCTAGCTCAAAAAGTATTGGATGGATTACCCACCCTGGCTGAGTTGGAGCAGATGGAAGACGAAACAGTCATCCAGACGCTTATCCCCGTTAAAGGAATTGGACGTTGGACCGTGCAAATGCTCTTGATCTTCCATTTGGGTCGTTGGGACGTTTTACCTGTAGATGATTTAGGAATTCGGACAGGAATTCGCCGCGTTTATAATCTGTCAGAACTTCCCAACAAAAGAACTGTAGAAACAATGGCGTCTCCGTGGAAGCCATTTCGCACGATCGCCTCGTGGTATCTCTGGCGCAGCCTGGATATCAGCCCCTTACACCTTCTTCCTGAGATAACCAATTAACGCCCGCAGCCCTAAAAGATAGCTATCTGGGCCAAATCCGCTAATTTGACCGATCACAACTGGCGCAATATAGGAATGATGGCGAAATTCTTCGCGACGATAAATATTACTGAGATGAACTTCTACCGTCGGCAGATTAACAGCGGCGATCGCATCTCGAATTGCCACGCTCGTATGCGTGTATGCCCCTGCATTGATTAAAATCCCCTGGTGCAACTCCAGTGCTGCATGGATCGCATCTACCAAAACCCCTTCATGGTTCGATTGGAGAACAGAAACCTTTGCCTCAAGGCTTTGAGCTTCCTGCTCAAGCAACTGGTTTATGTTTCCTAAAGTCAGCGAACCATAGATTCCTGGCTCTCGCATGCCAAGAAGGTTTAAGTTTGGTCCGTGAAGCACCAAAAGACTGGTCAATTGAAAAACCAGATAAACAAGCTACTAACGGCGTTGAGAGTCGTTTACAGGAACCGGGATTGGTTCAGCTTCGGGTTGAACTTCAGGACCCAGCAGAGCTTCAATCAACCTGCGCGCCCATTCCTTAATCTTCTCAAGCACCTTATCAAGGTAGTCCATTGAACAGATAGCTCCTTTGATACAGCCTGGCTAACGCTGCCTGTAACCTGATCGGGGATCAGACCAGTCATCACCTAGTTATCTTCTCAAATTGTACCCAATTTATCAATAGAGAAACAGTTAGCAAACGCAAGATTAAGAAAGTTCTTATAATCATTTTTCCCTTGGTATATTAATTTGTTTCTCACCTCTCCCAAGGGTTTAGTACCGATTTGAAGGACGATTTGCAGGGCGATTTGCAGGGCGATCGTTACCCCTCTATCCCCCTCTCTGGGGCACCTCCCTGGCAAAGCGATCGGCCAGGGTCGGGAAGCATCCCGACTCCTTGCCAACTGGGAGAGGCTTCGCTACTCGGCGTTCGGCCCAGAATCACCCTGGAGCGCGGATTGCCTGCCCCTCTCCTAATCGCGCCCTGTTTCTACTGCAACCTGGAAAAAGCGAGTCAACCGGAACCTGCTGCCAATAGGTTTCTCCGCAGAATATCCAAGGCGGTGCAGGCACTCAGGTGCCGAATCCAATCCCGTCCGCGTAAGGCTCCAAAGCGGTGCTCAAAGCTTTGTACCCCGTCTGCACTGGCCAGCCCAATGTAGACTAAACCAACGGGCTTGGCTGGGGTGCCTCCCATAGGTCCGGCAACGCCGGTAATGCTGAGTCCCCAGGTGGTTCTCAGGCGATTGCGGACTCCCATTGCCATCTGTTTGGCAACGGTATGACTGACAGCACCCTGTTCTGCCAGGTCCGTTGAGTCCACCCCTAAGAGCTCAACCTTAACTGAATTGTCGTAGGAAATTATCCCTCCCCAAAAATAGCTGGAACTACCGGAAACTGCCGTAATCATTTCACCTACCCCCCCTCCAGTGCAAGACTCTGCCACAGCTAACGTGGCGTGGGCAGTTTGCAGTAAATGACCCACCACAGAAGCCAGGGTATCCTGATCGGCACCATAGCAATCTAATCCGGCAATTTGTCGAATTTGCTGTTCGATCGGAGCAATGATCTCCTGAGCCACTGCATCTGAGCTAGCCAGGGCAGAGATCCGCAGCTTTACTTCGCCGTTGTTGGCGTAGGGGGCAACCGTTGGGTTTTGTAAATCAAAGAAGGAGCTAACTTTCTCTGCCAGGGTAGATTCGGCGATCCCCCAAAATTTTAAGGTGTGACTGTAAATGGTGGTCTGCCCCCATCCCTGACTTTTCAGGTAAGGAACTGCAACCTCCTGCCACATGTGCTTCATCTCGGCGGGCACGCCGGGGAAAGTCAAGATCGTGAGATTGGGGCGGGGCTGCCAGATCACCCCAGGGGCGCTTCCGGTTGAATTCGTGAGAATCCCAGCCCCTGCGGGTAAGAGTGCCTGTTTGAGATTGTTGGGAGTCAACACCCGTCCGCGCTGGGCAAATTTTTGGTTGAGATCCGCTAGAATCTCTGGTCGCTCAACCAGGGGAACACTAAAGAAATCAGCCAGCGTAGCGTGGGTCAGATCGTCGGGAGTGGGCCCTAAACCCCCCGTAAAGATCAGAATCTGAGCCCGATCGCTGGCGATCTCTACGACCTGTTTAATCCGCTCCGGGTTATCGCCCACAACACTCTGGTAGTAGTGGGCAATTCCTAGCTTTGCCAGTTCCTGGGCAATAAACTGAGCATTTGTATTGACGATATCACCCAGCAGCAACTCGGTTCCGACACAGATAATTTCAGCAGTTACAGTCATAGGAGATTGTGGGGTACGGATGATGCCAGTGGGGGTGGAGAGGGTGCCCCCCTGACTGGAGGCGAACGCCCCCAGCACGCATTCTGGCCATAAATGACGCCTACTTACTGATGGTTCCCGCTGATCCCTATCGTGCCGTTTTCCAAACCTGCCAACTGGTAATGCTCAACAGGAGCGTGGCACCGATCGCATACCCCCAGCCGCTTGGCATATTGGAGATTGCCAGCGCCAGACTGCCAACCCAGAGGGTCAAGGAGTAGATAAACAACACAATTAACCGCTGGGAAAGCCCTGCTTGCAATAAACGGTGATGCAGATGACGTTTGTCGGCAGCAAAGGGAGATTTTCCCCGCCGCAGGCGATCGATCACCACAGAGGAAATATCTAGAATGGGAACCGCCAAAATTAGATAGGGCAGAAGCACCGCAACTGTCGTGACCCCTTTTACCAAGCCAATAATGCCGACTCCTGCCAGGGTAAAGCCCATGAAATAGGCCCCCCCATCTCCCATGAAAATTTGTGCCGGATTGAAGTTATAGCGTAAAAATCCCAGGGAACCACCCGCCAGGGCTGCCGCAATCAAGGCTGCCGCTGGTTGGTTCATAAACAGGCAGACAATCATCATGACGACTGCCGCAATCCCACAGACTCCGGCAGCCAACCCATCTAACCCATCAATCATATTGATGGCATTAGCAATTCCGACTAACCAGATGATCGTAATGGGTAGACTAATCCAGTCTTGAAGTTGCACCATTCCGGCGAACGGAACCGTTAGAAAATTAATCTGTACCCCCGCCTGCCATGCCATTCCAGCAACAAAGACCTGCATGAGCAGACGACTCAGGGCAGGTAGGGTAAATAGATCATCCGCGAAGCCAATCAGGAAGAAAGCAATTCCACCAATGGTGACACCCCAGACTTCGTACTCCTTGTTTGGAGGAAGGATGCCAAAGCCCCCAGTCCACCAGACAATCAGCAGGGCCAGCAAGGTGCCTGCAAAAATGGAAACACCTCCTAAGCGCACCATTGGCCGCTTGTGAATTTTGCGTCCACCGGGAGGATCTACTAAGCCAGCTTTCAGCCCAATTTTTTTGACGGCGGGGGTTGTCCAAAGAACAACCAGAGCGGATACGAGAAAAGCGATGAAATGATACAGATGGTAAAGCATCTGAGCAGGGCAGGGTTAGAGGACAAAGGTCAGGCAGAGTGTACTACATTTCAGGAGAAGATTAGCAAAGAATTGTGAATTGAACTCAATTCTGCCTTTTTTTAGATTGATTGACACACAAAAACCAAAAATCGTGGTTTTTGAATCGATTGGGCCGTTCAAATAATTAAGGAGTGTGTAGAATGCCTATCCACTCTTTCGGCTTGAATCGATCGCATCCAGATGGTTTTATCAAGAAATAATAGATTTGACTGTAATTTTTCCATGAAGCCGAAGTTTTGTTCCAAGAATATGCTTCCTCTTTGACTTAGAGTATTCATCTTATATAGCCCTAGCCCTATGGGTTAGGACGGGATGCAAGAGCTTTGACGTGCGCGGTTCGCCTGAGGGATTTCGATAAGCGATCGCAGAGCACTCGCGAATCTCTCAGGCAAACAGTAGGACCCCTGATTGGGAATAAAGCCCCCGCTTTTTCATTCCATGCCCTACCACGCTTGCGTGGACTATAGCTGGCGAACGTTGCTGCCCACATCTCTATCAGGGCAGATTGTTTCAAGCCCAAACCCAAAAGCGCCCATCCTGGATGGGCGCTTTTGGGTTGATTGGAAAATTTTGGTAAGTAGCTGGGTGCCATTCAGCTAAAGGTAATTGAGGAATAGAAGGAGTGGAACCCTCTGGTTGGGGGTACCTCCCAACCACACCTGCTGAGCATGAAGGACACCTACTTACGCTCTTGTCATCCTTACCATCATCAAGCCAGGGACGGGACCGGGATTGTCAGGTGGGGATAGAGGGGAAAGCGGGCACAAAGTCCGGCAACCCGTTGCTTGCAGTCTTGGGCGATTGCCTCATTTTCAGGATTCAGCAGGCGATCGGCAATAATGTTGCCAATCTCAGTGAACTCGGCGGTGCCCATTCCGCGTGTAGTCATCGCAGGGGACCCCAAGCGCAGACCACTCGTGACGAAAGGCGATTCTGGGTCGAAGGGAACCGTATTCTTGTTAGCGGTAATGTTGACACCGCTAACCAATTGGTCTGCCAGCTTACCGGTCATGCCAATAGAACGTAGATCGACCAGCAGCAGGTGATTATCCGTTCCATTAGAGACAATTTTGAATCCCCGGTTTTGCAACTGATTGACCAGTGCCCTGGCATTCTCGATTACCTGGCCGCTATAGGTTTTAAACTCTGGCTTGAGCGCCTCACCAAAAGCAACCGCTTTGGCAGCGATCACATGTTCTAGAGGTCCACCCTGGCTTCCAGGAAAAACCGCTTTATCAAATTTCTTGCCCAGCTCCGGATCTTTCGTCAAAATTAACCCGCCTCTGGGACCCCGCAGGGTTTTATGGGTAGTGGTAGTGACGACATCACAGTAGGGAATGGGATTGGGGTGGTGTCCACTGGCAACTAAGCCAGCAATGTGGGCAATATCTGCCATTAAATAGGCCCCGACTTCATCGGCGATCGCCCGGAATTTGTCGAACTCAATAATCCGGGAGTAGGCAGAGTACCCACAGATAATGAGTTTGGGACGATGTTGCAGAACCAATTCTCGAATCTGATCAAAATCTAACTGTTCCGTTGCTTGACTGACTCCGTAGTGCTGCTTGTTAAACCAGAGACCGGAAACGTTGACCGGAGAGCCATGGGTCAGGTGACCACCGTGGGATAGATCCATCCCCATGAACGTGTCTCCTGGTTTCAGCAATGCCAGAAACACGGCAAAGTTTGCTTGAGCACCTGAATGGGGCTGAACATTGGCATGGGCTGCACCAAACAACTCCTTAGCCCGATCGATCGCCAATTGCTCTGCCCGATCAATAAACTCACAGCCCCCGTAGTAGCGCTTGCCGGGTAGCCCTTCCGCGTACTTGTTGGTCAGCACCGATCCCTGGGCTGCCATAACCGCAGCGGAGGTAAAATTTTCGCTGGCAATCAGTTCTAGGTGGTCCCGCTGGCGCTGGAGTTCCTGCTGAATAATTTGGGCAATCGCAGAATCGGTTTCGGCGAGAAAGTCTAAGTTTGGTCGAGTCACAACAGTAAACCCTCAGAAGCGCAATGGTCAGACAATAATTTTACCAAGACCAACGATCATACCGCTGTTTCAAAAAGCCCTAAGGGAGGGATGACTAAACTTCCTACAATCATTGATAAACTTTAAAGCTTTGTCCCCTGCCTTGCATTTGGGGTTGACGGGGATAGGTGCAAACCCGCTACAACCCGCCAGCGATGACAAGTATTTGCCAGACTCCCATCATCCTGCCCTTGACAGAACAATCTATTAGCTTCAGCCAGAAGATTTTACCTGACTAATAACCTGACTAATAAATAGATTAATCAGGCTATTGATCAATCGATCGCTCTCCATGGGAATCGTTTCTTTACCGTGCAAGACTTCCTGGGAAAGGATATATGAAACAAGAGAGCCAATAAAAATATGGGCCATTGCTTCTGAGTCTTCCATCGCAAGTTCTGGATGGGCGTCAAAATAGCGGCAGAGTAATTGCCGTCCCCGCTGGATCACGGTGCGGGTGTATAGCTTTGCCAGTTCTGGAAAGCGAGAAGATTCCCCCACTATGACCCGTAAAAGAGAAATATACTCCTGATCGGATTTCAGGCCCACAAACGTTTCAGCAATCTGACGCAGAACGATCGCAGGTTCCTCGGATAATTGTTTTCTAACCGAGTCTTCCGATAGCTGTCCTTCAATACAAAAGAGCGTATGAAAGCGATCAAGCGTTACCCGTTCCATTAAGGCTTTAAATAAGCCTTCCTTATCTTGGAAATGGCTGTAAATTGTTTGTTTAGAAACCCCTGCTTCCGCCGCAACCCGATCCATGCTGGTTTCTGCATAGCCTGATTGCATAAATACCTGCATGGCTCCCTGCAAAATTTGCTCTCGTTTCTGACTAATCGCAGGCAGGGGCATTTCCAGAAGATAGCTGACAACATCGTCGGAGTTAGGGGGAGAGCTTTTAAGCATAATGAACTGCACAGGCGAGAAATGTTGACATTTCTAAAGGTGATATCCCTAAGGTTGTTCTCTCTAAAGTTGATATAGCGATCCTATTTGGATTGTGAGAAAAGATTTCCCTGGAATCCTCTCTCACAAAACCTTTCAAGCCTACAGCTGATTTAGGACTGCTATATCTCTAATGCTATATCTCTAAGAACATGCAGGACTTTCGCAGATTCCGTTGCGCAGACCCTAAATCTTAAGCAATTGAGAATCCTGATCAATTGGAAAAATGGATAAACGGCGAACGAGCAATGGGTGAAATAG
>JBAUTA010001613.1:0-4648 GCA_049581985.1 Kovacikia sp. | reverse complement strand
ATAATGCCTTTGCCATTTCCCACTCCCACCGCCGCACTAAGAAGCTGCAAGAAGCAAACTTGCAGTGGAAACGGGTCTGGTGGTCTGAAGGCAACCGCTGGGTTCGCTTACGGCTTTCCACTAAAGCCATCAAAACCCTAGAACATAAGAGTCTGGACAAGTTTGCAAAAGAGGCAGGGATTGATCTAAATCGGTTCTAAGCCGATCGCCTCCTCTACAAATGCTGCAACAGCGTTATGCGGGCAATCCTGGGAGATTGCCCCAATCTTTTTTAATTTTTAAGTAGAATTTCGCTCAGGGTGCATTTAGAAACCGTTGCGTTTTTGATCGCAAGCAAATCGCAAACGATCGGACTACCCAATGACGGATTACCCAATAACGGGCCTACCGGATGAATCTATACAAATAAATTGCGATTCTTCCCTCCTTCCCTTAAGGACTAATGTGTTCCAGGGTTGAGTCTGGGATAAAAGCCAGGGTTTGGTTCGGAGGGAGTGGGACGGATGGGGGCAGAAGAACCCCCACCCCTACACCTTACCTGAATGGAATCTGTAATGAAATCTGCATAGATAGGTTCTGGAATCAGGTAGGGGCGACTTTGCCCCTAGCCTTGTACAGGCGAGGATTTGACTGTAAAACCCGCCCTTACAAGTTGCGGCATTGATTTAATCCGTGATCCTGCATTGGTTAAAAATTGTATGAACAGGAAATTTCGTTGCTTGATTTATCTTTAAACAGTAAACAGTGATCGTTTTCATCAATCAGGTGGGTAAGATTGTTACGCCCTGCTTCATCCAAGCTCAATATTAGGATGATGATCTGTTAAAGATTGCCGCAATTTTCCAGTTTTGCCTGTCAAAGTTCCATCATTGATCTTTTCCTCTTTTAGGAATACTACTTAGCGATACCCGTAAAGACTCCTGGAACCTTAAGCGCTCTTTATTGCTCCCCCCGTTAATTTACTGATAATTTGCTGAAATTTCCCTATTAGTTTAGATATTCCCTATCACGTAACTTCCCCGTTGATCGTAGGTCGGCTGAGTTGTTAACACTGAGAGAACCCTTTTATCAAAAAACCGTGAATTTTTATCGAACTCGTCCATAATTCACTTGGCTCATTGAGCTCATGAAGATATTCATGAAGAACCAGGGTTCCAGGTCTTGTGTGTTCACCGGATTGTCTTAGCCCATCACTTTAGATCAGAAACCTCTCGCCATATTCGCAGGAAGCAGCTATGTCAGACCGCAAATTAGCCAAGGCTGTCCAGGCTCTCATTAGACAGATCTGGCGCCTGCACAGAAATATCACCAAAGCACTCGTCAATTGGCTGCTGCGGACAGCCCTTATCCTGAATCGGAGAAATCGCTTCTCCACGTCTGGGTTCGTTCTGCCAACTACGGTGCTGTTGATCCTGGTTGTTGCCTTAACGGCAGGTGCGCTTACTTACCGTGCCTTCAATACCAGCACTCGAACGATCGCCGAAACCCAAAACCGGATTATCTACAACACTGCCACTCCTGCGATCGATCGGGCGAGAGCCAAAGTAGAGTTTTTGTTTGACGCCAACAAAGACACTCGCCTCCCCAGTGGGGTGCCTTCAGAAGAGATCATGGTGTCAATGCTGCTGAATGCCAATCCTGCTCAAAGCATTAAAGGGAAAACCGCTACCGGCGTCCTCACCTATACGGGCGGCGGCGATAACGGGATGGGGAATACCCAGGATCCCTATACGCTCCCTGGGGAAAGCCGCCTGGATATTAACGGCGATAATAGGTTAGACAACGCCTGGCGTTATCGGGCAGATACCG
The DNA here is from genome assembly GCA_049581985.1 of Kovacikia sp. GTDB lineage: Bacteria > Cyanobacteriota > Cyanobacteriia > Leptolyngbyales > Leptolyngbyaceae > Kovacikia. The sequence goes on along the minus strand of JBAUTA010001613.1, from coordinate 2,839 downwards.
ATGGAGATGGCACAAATGATGCGACCGTTGTTTACTCCGTTATTCTGTCTACACCCCCGGATACGGGTTCAGGCGCTTCGGCAGTTCTCGGTTCGCGCCGACTGATCGGGTTGACCGACTTAGAAAAGGCAACGGGTAAGGTTGGCGGAACGGGAGCCCCGATCGAAGGCACGAGTTCCGGTAATCGGGTCATGTCCTATGCCCGCAGTGGTCCCCTCAGTAACGCCTCTGTTAGCGGCTGCGCCACCTCCTCAGGATCAAGCGGGTCAGCCGTGGAAGCGGGCTGGTATCCCGATCCCAACAATACTTCAACCCTCCGCAAAAACTTCCAGGTGGATGCTTTTGTGGTGCCCGACAGTGCAGGTACCCCCGCAGGCGCAAACAACTTCACAACTCTGGAGTTTCAGCAAGACCGCATCCTCAGCCGGGGCAACAAGTGGGGAGCCTGGTTCCGTAATGATCTGGAGATTTTCCCTGGGCCTCAGTTCAACTGGAACGGAGCCATGCACACGGAGGGCAGTCTATTCATTGGGGGGTCAAGTTTCAACGCCTATCTGATCAGTTCGCCCAACTCCTGTCTGTATAATCCCCCTTCCTCCTCAGAAATTACGGTGACAGACACTACTGACCCCGATACGGGTCAACCCTTTAGGGGGTTGATTGCTGCAGGTACGGTCAGAGACAACACCTACGCCGGGAGTTCGCTGATTTATTTGCCAACTCCGACCCCAACGGCTGCGAATAGTAAAGCAACCTTAAATACGACCACCCATTGGACTAATCAAGGCAATACTCCTTTCCAGGTTACCAGCGATCCGTTGACCCTCCTGCTACGCGGTGGATACCAGTCTAGGGCAGCAGATACGACAAACCGCACCTACTACCGGACAAACAACACCTTTGGGGAACGGTTCCGGTCAAATGCGGAACGGGCACCCTACGTGGACGATACCTACCGCGCAGATAATCGCTATGGTCCCAAACTCAGGTACAACGATGATCCGACCCTTGGGCGGATTCCTCCGGGTACTCGTCTCGGTGCTCTGATTACTGGCAACACGCTCCTTACAGGCGATACCCCCCCGGCTGGAACAGATTCCACGTCGGTCGGTTTAGACGGCTACTGGGAGCGGCGTGCCCGCAACGAAGGACTCCGGGTTCTGGTCGGGCAACGACTGGAGCTGGGGAATACCAACGGCTGGAGCACCCCTAAAGATCGCCCTGCGTCCGCCCAGGATCCAAAAGCTGCCCCGGCCAGTCTTCCTGGAAATGGCTATCAATTAAGGGACTCTGGCTACAGCACAGTAACGAATGCTAGCTTGGCAGATTCCTACACCAGCGATGACGAGGGCGATCCCCTGTATCCTCCCTACGGAACGAACGCTCTTTCCCACGAAGAAATCCAGCGACGGGCTCTGCGGGACAATATCCCAGCGGTTCAGAGCACGGCGGTTTACCATGCAGCAGTTAATAGAGACTACCCCGTTGCCTGTCTTGCCAGTGCTGACCACCCAGGTTCTCCCTTCACCCTGAGGCAGTCGATTAACTTTGTTCCCTCCTTCTTTGTAGACAGTACGGATGGAGGAACCAGTGTTCCGGTCAATCCCACCACCCAAAACGACACCGTTCTACTAACCGACTTCTTCAACGGTCGGGGCACTAACGGATGGGAATTTGAACCCCCCAGGAGTACGGCGTCAAACTTCGCAACGGATATGAACAATTCCGATAGCGAATTGCGGATTGCCCTCCAAAACCTGGCAAACTTTGCCGGAGACCACATCAGCGACACCAGAACGGGCGCTTTCCCGCCGACCCAGGAGGCGGGGCAGATCCATCCTGATCCGGAGTTGTCGATGTGGGGCGATTTCTCAAACCTGCGGCGCACCCTGGCCCAGCTTACCGGGGGGACTGTTTACAACGATCTCAGCCCGGCAGACAAAACCTATCTGCAAACCGCGGCCTGCACTCTGGGGCTGCTGGCTTACAACATCGATCGGGTGCAGCGGTTTGATCCCCACAACTATTGGAATGATGCCAAGACCCGTACCGGGGTAGCAGCTACTCCCATGCAGCAGTTGGGTGCTGATATCTATAGTTTGATGGATGGGGTCGTGAATGAGGCTGGCGGAAACTACGAGGTGCTGCCCAAGTCCCAACTGTCCACCTATAATTACAGTAATATGGGGACTGGACCTTACAACCCCCGTGACTACGATCGCGTCCCAGCGGAAGCCTATTTAGGGAAATTACGGGAATACTACCTTGCCAGTGCCGGAGCTTCGTTTAATGAACCGAAGTTGCGCTTGGCGGAGTTGATCTTTAGCTACTTCCAGATCCGCCGCGATCGTACCTACGGGTTCCGGGCCTCTCCCGCCGCCAACACCTGGAACTACAACCCCTATGTCACCTTAACCCTGGGGACTATTACCAGCAGTAGTACCCGCCGCACGCTCCTGTGGTCTTCTGCCTGCGATCCCAGCATTTTTGCGCTCAGTCCTAGTTTTGCCCGCAAAACGGGGCCAGATTATTGGGCCCAAACCCCCTCCGGGGGAATTATGGAAGCGGATATCCTGACCAGCATTCAAAGACTGGGACTGTCCCGCCTGTGCGGTACGGTCATCCCAGCCGGTGCTGAGCGGGTTGGAGTAGGAGATACGGGGCTGCCCCAGCGTAATAGCAGTACCAGTATCACCACTCCCAGTACTCCCCTGCCAGCAGGGGGGGCGGCTTACTTGCCTAAGGCGGCTGGTTCCTGGCCCCAGGGAGCGCAGCCTAGTCAGAGTTCTGCTACGTTCAACACCGGGGCTTTAGCGTCGGGGGTTTACCTCCAGGAGCC
>JBAUTA010001612.1:0-5378 GCA_049581985.1 Kovacikia sp. | reverse complement strand
CAGTTCAATCTGATACCAATTTGAATTGAAAACAGTGCAAATCTAACCCCTCCCAACCTTGCCTTGCCAAGGGGAGGTGCCATAGGCGGTGGGGTCGATGGGCAAGGTTCATGGTTTAAATCGGTATTACTGAATTCGCGATCTTAAACTAGCAATCATAGAGATCAGGTAATCCGGTTCAACGGGTTTTGAGAGATGCAATTGGAATCCAGCCGCAAGGGCCTGCTGTTGATTGATTTCACCCGCATAGGCAGTCAGCGCGATCGCCGGCACCCTTCCGCCTGCTTCAGGCGATCGTTCGCGAATCAGGCGCATCAAAGCATATCCATCTATATCCGGCATGCCAATGTCACAGACCAACACATCAGGACCAAACTCCGCCAAAATTAACAAAGCCTCTGCCGCAGAACCGGCAACTCTGACATCCGCACCCTGGTTAGAGAGAAGGAATTCTGCCAGGTCGCGCATATCGGCCTCATCATCCACCACCAGGATTTTCAGCCCCATCAGAGGCGAAGGGGAGGATTGATTCGTGGGGGCGGTCCCTGGGCCCTGCCCCTCTCTCCCCCCGCCACTTTCCTGGAAGGGCAGCCTGACGGTAAACGTCGCTCCTAATCCTTCCCCGGCACTCTCCGCCCGAATCGTGCCGCCATGCATTTCAACAATTTGACGGGCGATCGCCAACCCCAACCCCAACCCCCCAAAATGGCGGGTAGTGCTACTATCAGCCTGGCGGAAGTATTCAAACATATGGGGAACAAAGTCAGGATTAATGCCTTTGCCATTGTCCGTAACCACTATTTGGGCATAGGTCTGACCGGGGAATTCGGGCGCAGCGTGCCCATCCCCATTCCCGTTCATCCACCCCTCTTCTTGCCCACCCTTAACGTGCTCCAGGCGCACCTCAACCCTTCCCCCCTCCGGCGTGAACTTGATGGCATTTGAGAGTAAATTCCAGAGAACCTGTTGCAACCGATTAGCATCCCCCAGCACAGAGTTTGGAGGCTCCTGCAACCGGGTTTGAATCTGAATGGATTTTGCCGAAGCTGCGAGTTGAACGGTTTCGATCGCGCCATCAATCACGCTTGTCAAGTCAACTGGAACAATAGTGAGACTCAGTTTGCCCTGCAACATACGGGAAATGTCCAACAAGTCTTCGATCAGTTGTGCCTGTAGTTTGGCATTGCGTTCAACCGTTGCCAATGCCTGTTCAGCTTTATCGGGGGACAATTGGCCGGTGCGGAGAATTTTCGTCCAACCCAAAATCGGGTTGAGCGGCGATCTCAGCTCATGGGACAGCACCGCCAAAAACTCATCCTTAACCCGATTTGCCTTCTCTGCCTGGTCCCTGGCCTGGCGTTCGGCCCCATATAACTGGGCCCGGCAGATCGCCTGGGCACACTGCCGGGTGAGGGCAAGCATAAACTCCCGATCATCCTGGCTCAGGTGCTTAAACTCCTTGAAGCTGAGCAACATGCCCCCAACCGATCGACCCTCAACAACGAAGGGAAGCACGATCCAGGATTTAAAGCCATACCGACTGTAGACCTCAGCCAGATGGGGATAGCGTCTAATCCGCTCCAACAGGGCTTCTACCCATATGGGCTCTCCGGTGCGAACAGCGATGGCGAGCGGCACGTCGGCATTGATCGAAAACCTGCGCCAGGACTCTACCAGGTCTGCTTGATACCCGATCGAGTTAACAATTTCAAGTTCCGTGCGATCGCGATTGGTCAAAACTACCAGGGCCGCTGTTGCCTCCAGCGCTGCCATACTCTGCTCGACAATCACCTCTATCACATGTTCCGGTGTCAGGGATTCCGAGAGAGCGGCAGTCACCATTTGCAGCCGAGCAGTGCGAGCGGCGGCAGCTTCTGCGGCTTGCTTGGCCTGCTGCGCCGTATGGTACAGGTGCGCATTATCAATGGCGATCGCGGCCCGCCGGGCCAGATCCTCCGCCAGATCCAGATCCTCTATGCCATAGTGGCGATTCGACTCAGAAAACACAAAGGAAACGCTCCCCAGCACCCGTCCACGGGCTTGTAGGGGGGCCACTATGCAGGACCTTAAGCCCAGCCCCTGCAAAATTTCTAGATAGTCAGGGTTCGGCACACTTGCCACCAGTTGGTCGTCGGTCAGGGCGATCACAATTTCGCTTTGCCCGGTTTTCATCACCTGCGAAACCCCGTATCCATCATTTAAGTGCCTGGGAAACCGCCGCGCTAACTCCCAGCCCAACCGCACCTTCTCCGGATCGGAATGGACAACCGCGACCCGACTAATCGTGCCATCATCGTTTAACAAATCCACGGAGCACCAGTCAGCAAAATAGGGCACCGCTAACTGGGCAACACTTTGCAGGGTTTGTTCATACTCCAGCGAAGACGCCAGCACCTGACTCACCTCTGCCAAAAATGCTGACCGACGTTGGGCCGCTTCCGCCAGAGTCCGGGCTGTTTGTTCCTGGACGAGTTGCACCCGTTCTTCATCCGTCTGTTTGCGATCAGTAATATCGAAAAAGGAACAAACTACGGCGAAAGGCTTGGTGTCATTGGGTTGAAACAGCGGACGGGAGTTAATCGAGATCCAGGTCAGCGTCCCATCGGGCTTACAGATGCCCATTGTCACGTTTGACTGGGGTTTTCCCGTTCGCAGGGTGACCATGGCGGGATGCCGTTCACCAGGGAAGGGGGAACCATCTTCGTGGATCGCGCCCCAACGCGGGTCGAGGGAGGACCGTCCCCGGATTTGGTCGGCAGTTAACCCCAAAATTCGTTCAGCGCTGCTGTTACAGGTGAAGATGCTGCCATCCCCGTGTTGTAACACAATGCCCTCCGCCACCGTTTCAACCACCGAACGATAGCGCTCTTCCGACTCTCGCAGGCTGACTTCCGCCCGTTTGCGTTCGGTGATATCACTGATAGCAGCAATGACATTAGTAATTTTCCCGTCCGCGTCAAACAGGGGAGACGCATTGATTGAGAGGATCACCCGTGTGCCGTCGGGATGGGCGATCGCGTGCTCAACTCCGTAAACTGGCTCCCCCGTTTGCATCACCTTAATAAACGGCAGATCTGCTTCGGGAAAGGGGTGTCCGTCCACCGTTGTAATAGCCCAACTGGGATCGTTATATCCCCGCTGCGTCAGGTCACTCCGAGTCAGGCTTAAAATCTGCTCCGCTGCTGGATTTGCAGTCGTAATCTGCCCCCTCTGGTCCAGAATCACAATGCCGTTGGGAATGGTCTGGAAAATGCTCGTGAGTTGGGCTTCACTTTCCCGCAGGGCAATTTCAATCTGCTTCCGCTCCGTGATGTCATGCATCACCACAACCGCCCCCTGGCTCTCTCCCTCTAGATCGCGAATTGCCTGTCCATAGGCTAATAGGAGACGTGCCCTGCCCTGCTTGGGCGTAATCCGCATTTCCACGTCGTGCACTGGTTGCCCCTGCAATGCCCGATAGAGCGGAATATCTTCTGTCGCCATGGGGGTGCCATCGGGAAGATAGAGGTCATACTGGCTGGCCCACTGCTCTGGGGGAAGGGGCTGCTCAGTCATCCCGTGAAACGATCGGGCCGCCTGGTTAAACAGCTTCAGCTTGCCCTCCGCATCACAGGCCACAATTCCCGCTTGCAGGGTATCTAACAGTACGTTGAGAAACTCCTGCTCCTTGCGCAGGGTGGCCTCACTTTCCTTGCGATCGGTAATGTCTTGAAAATAGGCAGCTAAACCACCGGGCACGGGCAAAAGACGCACCGTAAACCATCGATTGAGCGAGGAATAGTATTCTTCAAATTCCCCCGGTAATTGGCCTATCAAAGGTTGGTAGCACTGTTGATAGAGCTGAGAGGAGGGAGCAACCTGAAAAATATGCCACAGGGGTTTGCCCAGCAAGGTATGCCGATCGACGCCCAATAGGTGTTCTGCTTTTTGGTTGAGATAGGTACAGCAGCCAGACAGGTCAAGGGCAAAAAACGCCTCCCCCATGTTCTCTACAACCAGGGCAAATTGCGCCTCAGGGGTTTGCATCTGAAACGGAGACTGAACCCCTGCCGCCAGGACTGGGGGGAGATCTTTATCTACCCTCATTGGATCAAGTTCCATAGCTTCGACACTTTCAAAGATAGTTGGCAAACTTTCACCTCTTCAACCCCATTCTTTACATATCTTTACATGGTTTACATACGTTTACAGAATATTGTCAGAAATTCAGTCCCCATCCAGGTTGATTCACCGCACAACCAGGCTGGCAATCATGGAAATCAGGTGGGCTGGCTCAACGGGTTTAGAGAGATGCATCTGGAATCCGGCGGCAATAGCTTGCTGTTGATTCATTTCCCCGGCAAAGGCAGTCAGGGCGATCGCCGGAATGTTGCCGCCCTGTTCGGGGGGCAAGGCTCGAACGCGCTGGATCAGCATATAGCCATCCATGTCTGGCATGCCAATGTCACTGAGCAACAGATGGGGCTGAGCCTGGGGCAAAATTGTCAGGGCTTCCGTAGCGGAGTTAGCCATTAAGACGCTGGCTCCCGCCTGCTCTAGCAAAAAGGCAACAAATTCAAGGGTGTCCATCACGTCATCCACCACCAGAATCTGAAGGCCATTCAGACTGAGCACAGGGTCTACGGCGGCTACGGCGGCATTCCCTGGGGAGGGGGTAGGCATGAGCGGCAGGCGAACCGTAAAGGTTGCGCCCAACCCTTCCCCCGCACTGGCTGCTTCCACCGTGCCCCCATGGAGCTCGACCAGATGATGGACGATCGCCAAGCCCAATCCTAGCCCTCCATGCTGACGGGTTGTGGTGCAGTCAGCCTGACGGAAGTATTCAAAGACATGGGGTAAGAAGCGGGGATGGATCCCTTTGCCTGTGTCAGTGATCGTTATTTGGGCGTAGGCGGGAGGGGGGGAGGGGTTCTTATGGCTGCTTCCACCCTTGGACGCCTCTGCTTTCTCAGGCTCGATTCGCTCTAAGCGCACTTCAACGCGCCCGCCAGTGGGGGTAAATTTTACGGCATTGGAAAGGAGGTTCCACACGACCTGCTGGAGGCGATTGGGGTCCCCGGCAATCTGGATCGTTGAAGCAGGAAGCGGGGAAGCGGCGAGGCGGGTAGATGGGTTTTCAGGCATTCCTCCCTCCAGTCTCTCGCCTGTTCGACCACTCACCTCAAACCTGAGATCGATCGCCTTGGCTTCTGCGGCCAGACGCACCGTTTCAATCGCTGCCTGGACGGTGGTTGCCAGATTGACCGGAACTGTATTGAGGCTGAGTTTTCCTTGCAGGATCCGGGATACATCCAGCAGGTCTTCGATCAGTTCAGATTGGAGTTTGGCGTTGCGTTCGATCGTCTCCAGGGCTTGTTGCATCTTGGCTTCATTGAGCT
>JBAUTA010001611.1:0-1926 GCA_049581985.1 Kovacikia sp. | reverse complement strand
GCTAAGGACCCCATTATTCGGTATAGTCTGATAAAAAGTTACAGAACTTAATTTCGATAGTTTAATTACTCTGACTAAGTCAGACGATTTGTTTAGAACCTTTGAGACCCTATGAAAAAGGCATTTGCCACAGTTAAGCCTGATGAAAGCGTTCGATCGCGATGGTTGGACAGAGCCTTAGATAAGGTAGACAGACTATCAGGAAGGAGACGCTAACTTGCTTGATCAATCCTTTGGATTCTATTGGGGCGTCTTCTTTGGGGTCATCCTTGTTCGGTATTTTTTAATCGCTGGAGGGGCCTATTTACTTTTTTATTCACCCCTGGGAAAATCTATTGCCCGGCGTAAACTGCGGCGAAAGCCTCCTTTGTGGAGAGTGATTCGAAAAGATATCGAATTATCGATTCTCTCTGCGGTAATTTTCGCAATCTGCGGAGCGTTCATTATGTCAGCGTTTGACGCCAGGATGACGCTCCTGTATACCAACCTGCACCAGTATGGTTTAGGCTACCTAGGAGCTAGCTTCTTGGCAGTGTTAGTGCTTCAAGATGCTTACTTCTATTTTATTCACCGGATGTTTCACCATCCTTTACTGTTCAGGTGGTTTCACCAGGGGCACCATCGTTCAGGAGATCCAACCCCGTGGACATCCTTTGCCTTTGATCCCTTAGAAGCCTTTGTGCAGGCACTCTTCCTGGTAGGCATCGTCTTCATTGTGCCGCTTCATTTTATAATGTTGGTTTTCGTCCTGATGACAATGACAATATGGACCGTGTGGAATCACCTTGGGTTTGAACTGTTTCCCCCCTCCTTTGCCCGACACTGGTTTGGTAAGTGGTTTATTGGGCCTACCCATCATGCGCTCCATCATCGTAAGTACACAGTGCATTATGGTTTGTACTTTACGCTTTGGGATAAATGGTTGGGGAGCCACGACCCTAGCTACGAAAATGAATTCGACTCTGCGCTCTATACTTTGTCTGTAGAGGATGGCGGCAAAAAGAAGCCAGCTTCACTACACACCGCCTGTAACGGTTGATCCCATGAATCGTGCGGTAATTCGAGTAATCGAGCAAAGTCAAATACAATTCCTACAGTTGGCTTCGTTGCCCACTCGGGTTTAGTTAATAACCGATCGTAAAATCCTCCCCCATAACCCAGGCGGTACCCCTGCCTATCGCACGCAATCGCAGGCACCAGGATTAGATCCACCTGTTCGGGGCTAAGTCTAGGAGCATCTGGGTGGGGTTCCAGGATCCCAAAAGCGCCGGTTTGCAAAGGAAGCGACTCCTGAAATGACCAGCTATGCCAATCAAGGGACTTTTCAACGCAGCGTGGAAAGCCCCAGGTCTTGGAAACTGAAAACAGCCCGCTTAGATCTGGCTCCTGCCTGAGGCTGAAGTAGGCAAGGATAGTTTTAGCTTCAGCAAAGAGTGCTGAAGCTTGGAGACAATTGCAGATCTGCAGACTTTTTTCCCTCCAAACTTCAACCGGCATCGATTGACGAGTTTTGAGGAGGGATTTCCGGAGACTGACCTTGTCCTTCGTCAAGACATTGAACTTCCTATACTTTGGCGGATGGTGGCATGGTCGTTGATGGGTTGCACAACGTGTCCGTTGAGCGGAATCAAGCCTAAGCCCTTTAAGTCTGCTTCCACCATCAGGTGAACCAACTGCTCAAAGGTAACAGAGGGTTGCCAACCCAACTTTTCTTGAGCTTTGGTAGGGTCACCAATTAATAGCTCAACTTCAGCGGGGCGCAGGTAACGCTCGTCGAACTCCACATAGTCGTGCCAGTCCAAGTTAACGTAACCAAAAGCGATGTCAAGGAATTCTCGGATTGAATGGGTTTCGCCAGTGGCAACCACGTAGTCGTCGGGTTCTTCCTGTTGTAGCATGAGCCACATGGCTTTGACGTAGTCCTTA
>JBAUTA010001610.1:0-4322 GCA_049581985.1 Kovacikia sp. | reverse complement strand
ATCATGGTTAGCTACCATCTTAAAGCTGGTAGATAAGTTGCTTTCATTTCACCCTACCGATTCCACCCTACCGATTCCACCCTACTGATTTCACCCTACTGATTTCACCCTACAAGATCGGATAAGGAACCGTTAGTTTATTAAGTATTATCAGCTTTCATCGCTTCACTCTTTAAATCCAATTATTTCTCCTCAATTTAAGGAGGCTTTTGATCATGACCATTTCAATTAAAAAACGACCATTCCTTGATGCCAGAGTCTGGGATTGGTTTTGCGCTTGGATTACCAGTACCGAAAATCGCTTATATATTGGCTGGTTTGGAATACTGATGATACCGACCTTGCTGGTTGCCATCACTGTCTTCAGCCTGGCATTGATTACGGCTCCACCCGTCGATATGGAGGGTATCCGCGAGCCAGTCATGGGTTCCCTGCTGCAGGGTAATAACCTGATTACAGCTGCTGTGATTCCGACCTCTGCGGCGATCGGGTTGCACTTTTATCCCATCTGGGAAGCGGCATCTGTTGACGAATGGCTTTATAACGGTGGCCCCTATCAATTAATTGTGCTGCACTTTTTGATTGGTATTTTTGCTTACATGGGGCGTCAGTGGGAGTTGAGCTATCGTCTGGGTATGCGCCCCTGGATTGCAGTTGCGTTCTCTGCTCCCGTTGCTGCCGCGACTGCGGTGCTTTTGGTTTATCCGGTCGGTCAGGGCAGTTTCTCAGAAGGCTTGCCATTAGGCATTGCTGGAACCTTTAATTTTATGTTTGCGTTTCAGGCTAACCACAATATCATGATGCATCCTCTGCACATGATCGGGGTTGCAGGGGTGTTTGGTGGCGCATTGTTGAGCGCGACCCACGGTTCCTTGGTGACAGCTAGCCTGATCCAGGAAACCTCCGAACTAGAATCGGTGAATGCTGGATACCAATTTGGGCAGCAGGAAGCAACCTATAACCTGATCGCGGGTCACGCGGGGTATTTAGGGCGGTTACTGGTGCCATCCCTGGCGTTTCGCAATAGCCGAGCCATTCACTTCTTGCTGGTAGGGTTGCCCACCCTTGGCATCTGGTCTGCGGCTCTGGGTGTCGCCGTGATGGCATTTAACCTGAATGGGTTTAACTTCAACCAATCGATTCTGGACAGTCAGGGAAAGGTGATTCCAACGAATGCCGATATCCTCAATCGGGCGACCTTGGGTATCCAGGTGATGGATGCTCCCAATACGCATCATTTCCCAGAGATATTGGCAAGTGGGGATGCTATCCCTGTAAGTTTTGCCCGCTTAGCCCCCTTGGAAGTTGAAGCTGTTTCATAGTTGTGGTTGGCAAGGTGTATACCCATCTTGTGTGAAACCCAACCCTCTGCCGGGGGACTTACCCCGGTCCCCCAATGCACCTAAGGCGGTGGAACCCTGGTTGGGGGCAAACCCCACTCCCTATCTGCAATTTTCATTCTTTAAGTTTCCATTCTTTAAATGGGAATAGCACTAGATCCAGTTCTCAGCAGCATGCTTGAAGTTCTTAAGGCAGAGTTGAGAAAGGCTTCAACTTGCTGGCGTTGGGCTTCTGCATTGGCCCTCTCAAATAATCGAGAAATCGGTAACACAGCCCCAACCCAATGCTGGGTATGCCAGAAACCATCACTGTCAAGGGTAGGAAGGTTTTCTGTGTCTGGATAGGGATAGGGCGATACATACCAATAGGGCTCTTGATAACTGGTGTCTCCAGGGGATAATCCAACACCGATGGTTAGTGAATTGCCGTATTTAACCTCAGGAAGCGTAATGAGCGTTGCCAGATCGAAGTGATGGGGCCAAATATGAGCCGCTGAAGCATCCTCGTTAGCGGTAATGATCTGTTGGAGAAGTTGGTGAGTGTTGGCATAATAATCTACCAGTTCCCTGAGTCCCAATTTCTGGCTGGCATCAAAGGATGCTCCGTGGGCAAGGGGATGATCGGGGAAATCATTTGGGGGATAGTCTAAAAACGTAATTTTGCTGGCATCTGCACCGAGTTTGGAAATCTCTTGCTGGAGCCAATTTAGTCCATCGGTCATGGTTATTTGATCTAATGGCAGGGAGGCGATCGATTCACTTTGCTGATTTAACAGAATTAAGGTGAAACTAACTGGATCGAGTCCTACTTGAAACGGGTGTGTTGCTCGAATGGCAGAGCCAGTAAACATTTCTAAAGTTGGACTCCAGGCCAAACTGGTGTGGCTATAGTCGGGCAGTGGCTCTGCTAATGCCGCCCCTGTTGCTGCAATAAATTGAATGGCATAGTGTAATTGCAGTCTGCTTTCCGTCAATTCTTCAGGGTTGATTTTGCTGATTATCCGCCATGGGTTCATTGTTCTAACTCCGTTATTAATCGATCATGTAAGGGTGGGGTTGGTTCAACCCACCCACAAATGCCAGATGTGGGGTTACCAGGTTAATCGGTTTATTCATCACTCTGGTTTAATCTTTTCCTCACTAATTGATCCATTTCCTGCAATTCCCGCACCTCTTTCTGGAGAAAAAAGTTCAGGAAGGTACGAATCCCGGTGATAGAAGCTAATTTGGCGATCGTATCCCAGCTTGGGGAGACGGCTGTGCCCACAATGTCCGCTGCTAACAGGAACTCTAAGGAAAGGGCTAAGGAAAGACCCAATTCTAATCGAATCGCCTGTTGCACCAACTGGTAACGATTGTGCCTTCGGATTAGCTTTTGGAGGGTGATTAGCAAGGAAACTGCAATAATCACAATGGCGATGAATTCCAGAATAATCTTGAGAAAAAGTGCAACTTCCTGCAATAAATTTTCTGAGGTGTGGGTCACGCCTGAAGCCTGGTTAGAGATGATCTCAGCCGATACACCAAGGAAGCCAGTTGGTTGCAGCATCACAAGCAGATTAAAGTCAGTCGCCATCAGCCTTTGCCCTATGCTATCCGTTCAATTAAATGATCTCCTACCCGTAGCGCATTGGCGATAATCGTTAGGGTGGGATTCACTGCTCCACTTGAGCAAAAGAAACTTCCATCGACAACATAGAGATTGTCAATATCGTGAGTCCGGCAATTGAGATCTAATACTGAGGTCGCCGGATCTTCTCCAAAACGGCAGGTGCCAACCTGGTGCCCAACCCCATCCAGGGGCAATCTGCCTGTGTAAGTTTGCCCCGCTTGTACGAAGTAAGAGCAATTTGGCATGATTGCTTGACCGCATTCAATTGATTTGAGGATTTCGATCCAGCGTTGTTCCAGTCGATCGTAGGATTCAGAATTGTTTTCCGTATAGTCAAGTATAATTTTGTCACCATTGATCCGAATCCGATTGTTGGGGTCAGGAAGATCTTCCACCGTTAGCCACCAATCGATCGAATGGGTTGCAACTTGTTCAGGGGTGAGCGGGGCGTAAGCGGCTGCATTTCCTTCCAGAGCCTCTTTGCTGATTTTACCCAGGGTTTGAATTTGTCCCATCGGATATTCGTAACCCTCTTCCCCCCAATAAAAATCATTGATGGATAATGTTTTCTGAAACTTTGTTGGATTCGGCTTTTTGCTAACGCCAATGATGGAACCCAGCACATGTTTCATGAAGTTGCGGCCCACCAGATCGGAACTGTTGGCTAGACCCTGGGGATGTTGGTCATTGGCAGATTTAAGTAAGAGAACGGAGGTGTTGACCGCACCACAGGCGATCGCCACAATATCCCCAGAAAACTGCTGCACCTGTGTTTGTCCCGATTCTGGATCTCGCACTTCGACCTCAACCCTGGAGATTTCGCGCCCGGAAGGGGTAGTGTGCAATTTCAGTACCTTTGCTTCGGTCAGCAGTGTCACATTTGCCTCCCCCATCGCAGGGCGAACCGCGCTCACTTCCGCATCCGACTTGGCGTGAACCAGACAAGGAAACCCATCGCAGGTATTGCAACGAATACATTCACTCAGATAGCGTTGGGCCTCATTTAAGCGAATCCCTACGGGGGTGTGATAAGGATTGAGACCTTTGGATTTTAGAATGCCTGAAACTTCCTCAATGCGTGCTTCATGGCTGACCGCAGGATAGGGAAATTCCTGACTCCGAAACGGCTCTGTTGGGTCTTCTCCGCTCTTACCGTGGACTTGATAGAGTTTTTCCGCCTGGACATAGTAGGGTTCAAAGTCTTTGTATTTCAGGGGCCATTCTGGTGAGATGCCATCCCGGTGTTGGAATTTTTCAAAATCCTTTTCGCGTAACCGGAAGAGGGCTGCCCCATAGACTTTTGTGTTGCCGCCAACAAAATAGCTCATGCCCGGATGCAGTTCGTTGCCATCTCTGTCGTACCAGACTTC
>JBAUTA010001609.1:0-4846 GCA_049581985.1 Kovacikia sp. | reverse complement strand
GCCTACGCAGTAGACAACTTTTCGGAGTTTGATCCCGCAGGTAGGAACCTGGAGAAATTGTTGCAAAATCTGGAGGCCTTTCACCTGGAAGAGCAGGTCCTTTTTTGCAACCAGGATTTTGAAGCCTTCTTCGCCGATTTACGGCAACTCCAAACCGTTGACCGGATTGGCGTCTATCTTTATGACGGTGCCCACGACTACCGTTCCCAACTGATGGGATTACTGTTGGCAAAGCCCTTCCTCGCCGATCGCGCTCTGATTATTGTAGACGACAGCAATTGGGATGGCGTCCAGCAGGCAAACTGGGATTTCATCGCAGCCCATCCCCAATGCGATTTATTGCTGGACTTACCCACCCCTCAGAACGGGCATCCCACCTTCTGGAACGGATTACAAATCCTGAGCTGGGATAGACAGGCCAGTCACAATCACGATTGGGTTAGCCTCAGGCAAAAACGGAAGACCGGGCTGATCCAGGCAATTTATAACCTGCCACCGACCCAACCAGCCTTGCCCACAGATCTGGAAGCAGTTGTTGCCCAGGCCCAGCAGTTGCAACAATCCGGACAATTTGCCGAAGCCGCGCAGGCATACCAGGAGATTTTGCAGCAGACCGGAGACCTGCCCGATATTTGGCATCATTTAGCGCTTGTTTGGTATCAGGCGGGAGCTTACGAACAGGCAATGGCAGCATTGTCCAGGGCACTGGAACTGGACGCTTCAAAGGCAGCGCATCACTATAGTCTGGGGCTGTTGCTGGAGAAGCTAGAAGACGTTACTGGAGCCGCACAGGCTTATCACCAGGCAATCGCCCTCGACCCTGGTTTGATCAATGCCCAAACAAATTTGGGTGATTTAGTGGCGAAATATGGCGATCCCCACCAGGCAAAGCTGATCTATCAGGCCGCGATCGCCCAAGGCCCTCACCACCTGGGCAGCCATCTCAATCTTGGCAATGTCCTGCTGGTTCAAGGCAAGGTGGAAGCGGCGATCGAAACCTATGAGATGGCACGGGAAATCGACCCGGAGAGTGCCGATGTGCTGAATAACCTGGCCCTGGCCCAGGAACTCATGCAGGACGAAGTTAAAACCCATCTGTTCGCCGGGGATAGCCTCTACAGTCGCAACCGATACCAGGAAGCATGCGTACATTATCAGAGGTTGCTCGATAGCCAGCAATTACCGGCTGCTGACTATTGGGTGCTCGCAGATTGCTATGAAAAATTGACCCAGTATGAAGCGGCCCTTGAAGTTTGCCAACAGGGGATCGATCGCGCACCCTCGGGTGCTCTACAGGCTCAATCCATTCGCGTGTTGCAGAAAATCGGACAGACGCCAGCGGCGATCGAACAGGCAACCCAGGCAGCTTCCCAGTTTCCTGCCGAACACCTATTTCGGCTCCAAAAAAATCTACTATTGCCTGTGCTTTATCAGACCCAGGCGGAAATTTCCTTTTACCATCAACGGTTTAGTCAAGGGCTAAAGGCAATAGCTGGGGAAATTTTTCTAGACACCTCAGAGGCGAAAGAAAATGCGTTAGCTGCCATCAACCAATTCAACAACTTTTTTCTAATTTGCCAAAACCTCAATCATCGAGATTCCCAACGGGCATACGGACAGTTGGTTCACCAGATTATGGCGGCGAACTATCCCCAATTGGTTCAACCCCTCCCCATGCCACCTGTAGAAGGCAGAATCCGGATCGGCTATGTCTCTAACTGTATGTGGGAGCATACGGTTGGTAAACTGATGGTCGGCTGGTTCGGCGACCACGATCGGCAACGGTTCCAGATTCACAGCTACCACCTTTCCGATACTGAGGATGCCCTGACTCAGAAGTTCCGGCAGCACAGCGATGTTTTCCACAAAATTTCTGGCAATGTGGAAAAACTCAGCCAGCAAATTCGAGCCGATCGCCTGCATGTCCTTGTCTTCCTGGAACTTGGTCTGCAACCGATCCTATCCCTATTAGCGGCCTTGCGGCTGGCACCTGTGCAGTGTACAACCTGGGCCCATCCCATCACTTCTGGGTTACCCACCCTAGACTACTTTCTGTCCAGTGACTTGATGGAGCCAGAAAATGCCCAGGACCACTATTCTGAGCAATTGATCCGGTTGCCCAATCTCGCTATCTCCTTTGCGAAACCGGATATCCCGCAACCCATAAAGTCCAGATCAGCGTTTCAACTGCGCGACGATGGGATCATCTACCTCGCCTGCCAAACCCTGATCAAATATTTGCCAGAACAGGATCGGGTATTTGCTGCGATCGCCCAGCAAGTCCCCAACGCCCAGTTCGTTTTTATTGCCCGTCCCAATCCTGCGATCGCCGCCCAGTTTCAGCAAAGGCTAAAGCATGCGTTTGCTCAAGTTGGTCTGGATAGCGCAGCTTACTGCATAATGCTGCCGCCCTTAAGTCAGGCAGACTACTGGAATCTGAATCAAATCGCCGACGTATTCCTGGACAGTTTTCACTGGTCAGGAGGACACACTACCCTGGAGGCGATCGCCTGCAATCTTCCGGTTGTCACCCTCCCCGGTGAAATTATGCGCGGTCGACACTCCTACGCGATCCTCAACCGATTGGGCATGACAGACACCATCGCCTCCACCCAGGCAGCCTATATTGAGATAGCTGTCCGACTGGGGAGCGATCGGGCTTGGAGAAACGCCATAATTCAACGCATGATTCACCATTCTCCTGATCTGTATGACGACAAAACTTGTGTCATAGCTTTGGAAAAGTTCTATGAAAGGGTGGTAAAGGGTGAGGGGGTGTGGGGGAGTTAGTCCCCAGTCCCAACCCTCACTCCCCTTCAAAATTCTCCCCTACCCTGCTTCCCTATGCCCCAACCCATTCTCTACATTGCAATTACCAATCATGGCTTTGGACATGCAGCCCGGACAGCGACACTGGCGGCTGAAATTAAGCAAAGGTGTCCTGAAATTCTGATTATTCTGGTCACAACCGCCCCCCGATGGCTGCTGGAATCCTACATGGAGAGCGATTTTATCCATCGTCCCCGTGCCTTCGATGTAGGAGTTTTGCAAAGCGATAGCGTCACAATGGATAAGCCCGCAACCCTGGAGAAGTTAAAGCAGATCCGGGCACAACAGGAGCGGATCATTGCGTCCGAAGTCGATTTCATCAACCAAAACCGGGTCGGGTTGGTGCTAGCGGATATTCCTCCGATCGCCACCCTGATTGCCAAGGCTGCCGGAGTTCCCTGCTGGATGGCAAGCAACTTTGGCTGGGATCTGATTTACCGTCCCTGGGGGGGGGAGTTTATCGAAATCTCTGACTGGATTGTGGATTGTTTCAGTCAGTGCGATCAGCTGTTTCGTCTGCCCCTGCACGAGCCCATGAGTGCCTTTCCCGTGGTCACCGATGTGGGCTTTACTGGCGGCTCTCCCCGCTACAGTGGGGAAGAGTTACGCCAGTTTTTTGGCTTAAAAGTTCCCCCAGAACGAACGGTGTTAATGACCTTTGGGGGATTGGGGTTGAGTCAGATTCCCTATCACAATCTGCAACATTTTCCCGACTGGCAGTTTATTTCCTTCGACGACTACGCCCCCGATCTGCCCAATCTGATCAAAATTCCCAATTCCTTCAAGATTGGAGCCCATCGCTGTCGTCCCGTTGACCTGATGCCTATCTGTGGACGGATGCTATGCAAACCGGGCTACGGAACCTTTTCAGAAGCTTGCCGGACGGGCACCCCGATCGTTTCGATTACCCGTGACGATTTTGGAGAAGCTCCCGTCCTGCTGGAAAGCGTTCAGCAGTATATTCCTTACCAGATCCTTTCGCCCGCCGAATTTTCTCAGAGTCCGTGGGAGTTTTTACACCAGCCGTTGAATCCACCCCGACAGTCTCAGCCGGTGATTACCGATGGCAATCAGGCGATCGCACAAGCGGTGATCAATTTCCTCCAAACCGCGTAACATACTCAAGCAAGAGTAAAAGTTTACGAATAATGCTAGAGAGTAGCAGCCATGACATTAACTCCAAAAGCAACCACCAGAGAAAAGCATCGGGTCAGAATCTACACTACTGACCAATGGGAAATTCAGGGTGAAGTTTCAATCCCTACAGGAGGCTACAATGCCCGGTTATCAGACTTTCTCAATAATGACCACACATTTATTGCCTTAACCGAGGCAATTGTCTATGGGAGCGACGGCAAATTGCTGGCAAGTGAGAGCTTTCTCTCAGTGAGTAAGCATGCCATCAAATTGGTGATTGAGGAGGGAGAGATCCAGGACTCTCCGCCAACCGGCGCATAAAGTCAGGCAGTGGGATCAGCGATCCTGCCGCTGGATCAATCCTTGTGTGATCTAGCACTTTTTAATCGGCTGCATGAAAGCAGGGTGGCTACCTGAATCTACCCACCTGATAAATCTGTTCGGCAGTCTCAGCTTTGAAGTTTAGCTGATGCAGCAAAGCAGCCCGACAGAACGCCATCGATCGGGTCGGGCAAATAGGGGATCAACTTAAGGAACCTGAGAGGTCGCGCCCGGCAGTTTCAACACCTGGTCTAAAAGGGTTCTAGCCGGTTGAGCGTTTACCAGCGCTGTCTGATGATCGCTGTAAGCCCGGACCAGACGAAAAAGCCCCCCAACTCCGGTCTTAAGTTGATCCAGTTCTTCCCCTGACATCACTTCCCCATCCAGCATTCTGACCAGCAACAACTTGATGTCGCCTACTTCCTGACGGACTTTTTGGAGCTTTTCTACGGTACTCAGTAAGGTTTTGAGTGCATTTAAACTATCCACGATTTCCTGAGTTTCCGTCACAGGTTCAGGCTCAGATTTTGGTGCGGTTGCCTCTTCCAGCCCTATTACC
>JBAUTA010001608.1:0-2272 GCA_049581985.1 Kovacikia sp. | reverse complement strand
GCCTGGAACACACCACATCAGCGGCAGTTCTTCCCGATAGGGAACCTGCTCAATCCTCTGCAACCGTTGAGCAACCCCAAGTTCCTTCGATCACGGATGCCGACATTATTGCCTACCTGCGCCGTGTAGCCAGAATTGCTGAAATAGCAAATTTGGCTAGCCAGGATGCCCTGGTTTTAGCCACCTGCGATCGTCTGGGAATTTCGATTTCAGAGGCAGAGCTGCAAACAGCCGGAGATGCCTTTCGCACCGAGTACAAGCTTTTGGGCGCGACTGAAACACTTGCCTGGTTGACCCAACAGCAGATCACGGTGGAAGACTGGTCTGAGGGAATTCGAGTCAGCCTGCTGACTAAGAAGCTCAAAGAGCATCTCTTTGGTGGAGCTATTGACGGCACTTACATCGAAAATCGTGACCACTACAGGCGGGTAGCCCTATCGCAAATTCTAGTGCTTGACTTGCCAACGGCTTTGAGCATCGTCCAGGCATTGCGCCAGGAAAATGCCTCTTTCTCAGCGCTGGCCCTGGAATATTCAAAAGGCAGACAGTCCCAGGATAATGGCGGCTTTGTTGGGGTTCGGTTTTTAGCTGAACTGTTGCCAGAGATTGCTCAGGCGGTGGCAGAGGCAGAGACAGGCGAGACGATCGGCCCGGTTCAAACTCGACTTGGGTATCACATTCTTAGAGTAGAAAAGCAGTTTCCGACGGAGCTTAGTGAATCAGCCAGAGAACAAATTTTGGATTCTCTGTTCCAGTCCTGGCTACGCAAGGTGGAGGGTTCTGATCTACAGGCTTAGGAACGCGATCAAATCCCTACCTGGCATGGGTTGTATGGTTTTACTCAACCTGATAGAGCCTTCTCTTTCAAGCTTGAATGGTATTTAATTTCTATGTCTCAGACAGTTCCCTTAGCAAAGCGGGTGCAGAAAAAGGTAAAAGGGGCAAAGTCCCCAGGCGATCGCCCTTTGATTGGACACCCGTTCTTGGCTTGGGCTTAACCGCTCCGTCAACAATTAAGCCCAAGCAATGACATCAAAGTTGTCTTGAACTCAAGCTATCACCAGTTTGATTAGAACAGAGAATCCAAGGGGAATGGGGGCGCTGCCCCCAACCAGGGGTTCCCCATTCGGCTAAAACGGTTACGCTCACGGCGAAAGTCCCCGCAGTCCTAACCAAAGACTACGGCTGTAAAGAGACTACGGCTGTAAAAAGGATCTGGGGGATGAGGAAGCTTGGGCGTCAGCGGCTCGGCGGGAGATTTGATAAACATCAGTCGAGCCTCGCTCGCCCAATAGGGGAGTCGATCGGTGAAGCCCTTTATTGAGGAATCCGGCCCCCACTTTCCCTTTCTAACAATTTATCAGGGCACCTAACTTAACTACTTATTGAGGAACTGCATCATGAAACGAATTTTGACCGTTTCACGGGAGGAGATCATTCAGCACATTAAGCTCTCGTGTCAGATTCCTGCGATAGCGAGGGAGGTCGCGATCCGGAGAGTGATCACGGAGGCAGCCGCTGAAGCTGGCATTCAAGTTGAGCTAGAAGAGCTTCAGCAAGCTGCGGATAATTTGCGCTTAGTCAACAATCTCCTGCAAGCAGAGGATACCTGGGTCTGGCTGCAAAAATACTGCCTTTCTCTGGATGAATTTGAGGACCTGGCTTACACCAATCTGATTTCTACGAAACTGGCGAAGCAACTTTCTGCGGATAAGGTTGAGTCGTTTTTTGTCGAGCATTACCTGGATTATGCTGGAGCCATGTTGTACGAAGTTGTTTTGGATGATGCTGACCTGGCAATGGAACTGTTTTATGCCATTCAAGAGGGTGAAATGAGTTTTTCGGACGTTGCTCGTCAATACATTCAAGAGCCAGAATTACGACGCTGTGGGGGATACCGGGGTAGGGTGTCGCGATCGGATCTGAAGCCAGAGATTTCTGCCGCAGTTTTTGCAGCCACCCCACCGCAGTTGCTCAAACCTATCATTACGCCCAAGGGTGCTCACCTGATCCAGGTTGAAGAAATTATTCAGCCTCAATTGGATGAACCGCTCCGAGTCAAGATTCTGGCGGATTTGTTTTCTAACTGGTTGAATCAACAAATCGATCAATTAGACGTTAGGGTGCAACTTGAGCCTGCCCCCCTGGTTGGGAGTTCTACTCAACCTAATTTGGTGCCCAACGGGGGTATTCCCGCCCGCATCAGTTCCTAAGTATGATCTAGCAGGTCCGTCAGGATAGATTTGAGGGCCGGATAGATTTGAGGGCCGGA
>JBAUTA010001607.1:0-4697 GCA_049581985.1 Kovacikia sp. | reverse complement strand
CTCCAAGAACACCCTGCTCCACAGCAAAATAATGGGCATCCCAACCTGAATCGTCTACTACATAAGCTCCATAGTCTTGCAGGGCCCGGAAAAGCTTTTTGGCAGCAGGAGTCTGCAATCCAAGGCTAGCTGCTGTCTGATCCGGTGGAATTGCAAGCAGCGTACCCATCACTAATTTAGGATTGGCTCCATGATATTGATTAGCAGCACCAGCATCGGCCAAAGTCGCAGGCCATCGATAACCTGGAGTGCTTTTGGAATAATGCAAATACTTGTTTCCCCAGATGTCAACTTTTAAGGCATGGCGAATCGGCTCGCTATTAGTGAGTTCACCCCGTCGAATCGACCCGCCAATCGCCGAAAGTCCAGAACCAAAATGGGAGCCACCAATGCCGGGTCCACTAATATTCAAATCTTTAGAATAGTGATAACCGTAGAGGGGACCTCCGGAAACACAGCGGGCTAAAGGTTCAAGTTGCACTAAAGTTTGACCATCGGGCATCAAAAAGGCAGCGGCATTATTCGGGGTTGAGTAGGGAACCGCAGTAGCATCTTTTACGATTAAGTTATCCGGAACGCGGAGGTCAGGACTGTAGGATGGGGCGGTGCCAGAACAGCGGTTTGTCCAAGAGCCAGGGGTATAGACTTTACGAAGGGGATCAGTGGTTTTAGTTTTATAGAAATATTCTTGGTCGGCTAATCCATACGATGCCTTCTGAATATTGGCGGGTGAATAGATAGCCTCAGACCCAATAGGCATATTCCAGATCGAATTTTGACCGAAAGGCCATAACCATTTATCTCTGGTGGTAGGAAAAATTTCCTCAGCCCAAGCTACTCCAGTACTCATAGAAAGAGGGCTGTTAGAAAATGCTTGGAGACTAATAAAAGTTGTGATAATGAGCCCACGTAAAAATATCTTTGCCATTTACATTTCCCTCTATAACATTTCAGTCTTAGCTTAATAGCTCTCCACCTAGAGAAGAGGGTTCCATTATTGGTCAGAGTATTAAGACTCGTTAACTGAGATGTCTCAAATTCAATGGATGCAGTAGTTTGAGCATTGTGGAACTGCCTAAGTCAACGCTACAACCTCTCCTAAATGTTCCTGACTTTGACATAAGGCTCAAGTGTCATCGCATATTGAGAGGAATACGTCGACGAAAAGAATAGGCTAATGACAAAAGCTTAGCGTAGATATCATCCCCAAACCACCGCATCATCAATATTGCTAAACTTAAGCGAATATATTCTTGCGAGTAGCGCAACTGATCATAGTTCACAAGAGCCTGCTTACGAAATCGGTCTGCTTGTTTGTAGTTATTATCTTTGCTTTGTAGGGCTTTCCAGGCTAAACAGAGACTTGCATGTCCATAACTCCGGTCTTTTAAGAACAACAGCTCCTTCGGTTTTGATTCAAAAGTTCTTTCAATCACTAAATGAAAAGCTTGTTCCATAGCTTGCCAATTTTTGGAGCTATTGCTAAAGTGCTGACGATACAAGAGGAGAGGCTCATTAATTACAGCAAAAGAGTAATGAGCAGCAATCCGAATCCACATGTCCCAATCTTCTACAGCGTGCAAGATGGGTGCAAACATACCCACTTTCTCAAAGCAGCAACGACGCACCATCACTGATGAGCAAGCAATTGTATTTTTCTCAGCTAGCTGTTTCCATACTTTGCCGGTAGTATCAGAAATCATAACTCTGCCTGTAGAGTTACCGTGCTGGTCGATGAGGACCATCCAAGTATGAACTAAACCGACAGACTGACTATCATCCAGACAGAGTACCTGTTTTTCTAACTTAGTAGGGTCCCATAAATCATCAGCATCCAGAAAGGCAATATATTTTCCTTGAGCATGAACTATACCCGTATTGCGGGCTACGCATACACCTTGATTCTCTTGAGAGATTAATTTTATTCGGGGGTCTTTAAACTGAGAAGCCCATTCCACAATATTATCTGAACTACCGTCATTAACAATAAGGACTTCAAAGTCAGTAAAGGTCTGTGTTATAACACTATCCACGGTTTCCGGTAGATAGGCCATCGCATTGTAGGAAGGAATAACAACAGAAACTTTTGGCATATCCTCAGATCCTCGAAGCAGATAGACTAAAGAAATTTGACTCTATCGTGATTGACATGCAAGTGTTTACTTTGAACATTCTATGATGACTTAGAAAGCTCAAAGCCTTGAAAATCTCTGAGCTTCCACCGATTTGCATCGTATAGCTGCATACTTCAGGCGATAGAGCCCAAATTCTATGACACGAGTTTTCAATAGACTTTAATCCTTTCGCTATTGCGCCACCTCGCACTCAAGCGAGAGCAGTCCTTTCGCCACAGTGCTTACCAGAAATCGAACCGAGTTGTAAAGGATGATGACTAAATGCTCAAGGTTCTCATCGCCTACTTACCGGATGCTAACTGAAATTCCAAACCTGTTTGTTAATAAAAATTAAGATGCGCTTGCCCTGCTTATTGAGGATAGATTTCAAGAGACCAAATCTATAGAACCAAAGAAAGTAAAAACTATAAAATTGGGTAATTAATTTGTTATCTGAAAGTGAAGCAACTTCTCGTAAAGTTTCATCTCGGCATTTATTACTAACTCCTCCACCTCTCATATTAACAATTAGTTTATTAATATAATTAAAGCTGATTCCATTCTTGTGACATCTCTTTAAAAACTCAAAATCCATGGCAAACTTAAAACTCTTATTAAATAGACCAACTCTTGAATATACATTTTTGGCAACAAATACAGAGGGGTGGTTTAAATGTGGCATCAAGTAATTAATGAGTCTTGAATAATTTTTGTCACCAAATTGAAGTACATTTCCTTCTGGATAAAATAAATTTCCAAAACTGACAAAGTTATTTCTTTCTTGAATTTCTAGAGTTCTGTAAAAATTAACAACTGCATTAACTGAATCCACTTGATACCAATCATCAGAATTGATCATTCCTATTAATTTTCCTGTAGAACAGCGAATACCTTTATTAAAAGCATCGCTAATCCCCTGATCTTTCTCGCTTACCCAATAATCAATCTTTTCTTCATACTTGCGAATAATATCAACCGTGGCATCTGTAGAGCCGCCATCTATGACAATATACTCAACATTATCATAGGTTTGATTCAATACACTCAGAATCGTTTGCTCCAGGTACTTCTCGCCATTGAAGACTACAGTAATGATAGTTGCTAGGGGAAGTGTCGAATTGCCAGATACACTATTAACTTCCTCATAAGATCGCTTGAAATGTGCTTTTGTCCTCAAACCTCCTTCCCCTTTGCGCTCTGAATTGGGTGGTAAAAATAAAAGGGACTGTACTTTTGAGGAGGGATCGTTGACGATCGTAGGCTTCTCCCGAGTCACCAGGCGAGTTGTGGAGAAGTTGGGATCTAGCTCGATTATTTCCTTATCTTGAGAGGGGGCTGTATTCGTCATACTATTTAAAACCTTGTGTCATGGAATTGTTGATGGCTAATCTTAAGGATGCAATTGAAGGATGACTTGAGGTAGCCAATAACAGTCAACTGATGTAATGGCTCAAGTGATTGCAATTGCTCTATGAAGTCCATCTCTGGGAGAAAGTTATGCGCGATAGTAGAGAACAAGCTGGGTGTTGAAGAAGATTTGCGATCAGCGGCGATCGCTCCATCCCTGAAGCGATACGAATCAGGCAACGTTCACCCCTTTTACTCTAAAACCTGACGGTACAATTCTATGTATCTCTTGGCCTGTAGTTCTAATGGATACTCTTTCAGGGCGATTGCTCGACAATTTTGACTTATTCGATCGCGTATAGTCTCATCCTCCATTAATTCAACAATCCCTTTACAGAAGTCATCAGCATCGCCTGGTGTAGCTAAACGCCTGGACGTACCAAATCAGAAACGCCACCGACTTTGAAAGAAATCATTGGGGTACCACAAGCCATGCTCTCTTGTAGTACTAAAGGGAGGTTGTCGGCGCGGTTAGGAAAACAAACAGGTCAGCAGCAGAAAAGGCGATCGATTTGAGGCGATCGCTCTAATTTTTGTGGGCCATTTGGTGGCGGCGGGTGTCGTCTTCGAGGAGTTGGATGATGCCGTCAGCTTCGACGCCTAACCTAACTCTTTTACAATCTCTAGAAAACGATGGCCATAGGCTTGAACCTCAGCGTAGCTATTCTCACGAGCTTGATGCTCGACTGCAAGATCTGGACCCGGCGATCGTTCTAGCCAAAGTTCTTCAATTCGTTGGGCAAGTTGCTCAGGGGAAGTCCGATCAAAAAATACGCTATGGGGCGGATCTTGCTCCAAGTTTACGGGTAAATCCGAGAGAATCATTTTTTTCCCTAGGGATCTTGCGTCTTCAACTAACGTGCTCCAACCCTCAAATAATGAAGGTTGAATAACAGCCAATGAGCGGCGCATAAGCTGAACCTGATCGAGTTTGGGGATGACACCCAGAAAATACACTTGATGGGCGAGACCATTTTGGTGAACCATTCTTAGAAGGCTATCTATATAATCGGGCTTGCGATAATCATAGATATGTCCTGTGCAAACTACGGTTGGCGTAATGGATTTAACCTTTAGTCGCTTGAGGGCTTCAAAAACTATTAGATGGTTCTTGTGTTGCCAGAACTGATTACTAATTATAAAAAAGCGATCAGGCAAGCAATATGATTGCTGAAC
>JBAUTA010001606.1:0-2327 GCA_049581985.1 Kovacikia sp. | reverse complement strand
TTGACGGACTTACCGATGAACCTTGCGGCACCTGTCGATCCTGCCGCTCAATTGAAACCAGCAACAGCCTGGATGTTAGCGAGATTGATGCAGCTTCTAACAATGGGGTGGATGATGCCCGTGCCTTAATTGAACGCAGTAGCTTTGCTCCAGTTGTGGGACGCTATCGAGTTTTCCTGCTTGATGAAAGCCACATGTTAACCACACAGTCTCAAAACACCCTGTTGAAGTGCATTGAAGAGCCACCACCCCATGTAGTCTTCATTCTCTGTACGACAGAAGTGCATAAGGTACTGCCAACTATTGTGAGCCGCTGTCAGGTGTTTCAGTTTCGGGCGCTGTCGCTCCAGACGATCGCCCAGCACCTTCAGGAGATTGCGGATGCCGAAGCGATCGCTGTCAGTGATGACGCTTTAATGGCGATCGCCCGATTTGCAGAAGGAGGCTTACGGGATGCCCTTCAGCTTTTGGGTCAGGTTAGCTTGCTCGGTGAAACAGTGACCGCGAACCATGTGATTGAAATGACGGGTGGTGTTACGGCGACAGACTTGCTGATAGTACTGGAGGCGATCGCCACGAACGATACCTTTCAACTCCTTCAATCAGCTCGAACGCTGGTTGATTCTGGCAAAACGCCCAAACTGATTCTCAGCAGCTTGCTCCAAACCTACCGAGATCTGCTGATCCTCAAAGCGGCTCCCCAGGCAACCGACCTACTTACCAGCCCTGTTAACTACAGCCAATTGAAGGCGATTCTCTTCCAGAGACGCTCCGCGAACGCTACTCACTGGGATTTCGACACATTCAATCAATCTCTGGCTCAATTACAGAAAGCAGAGAGCTATCTTCGCAACACAACCAACGCGGCTGTCTGGCTAGAAACATGTCTGCTGAACTTGATGCCGATGTTGAGATCGATTCCCTTTAGCTCTCCAGATGTAAAGCAGGCATTAGGCAAAAATGGGCACAGCCGTAAAGCAATCTCTGAGTCATCTTTGGCGACCACAGTTCACAAGCCTACTGATTTAGCAACTCTCTGGCAAAAAGTTGTAGCATCTGCCAAACCAGGAACTCAAAAGCTGTTGACCCAGGCACGCTTGACCAAGCTGCAAGGAACGAAAGCAATCCTGGAAGTTGCTCCTACCTCTTTTGCAAAGTTTGAAGCGAATCAACAGGCGATCGCCCGAATGCTTCAGCGAGTTACTCATAGCCCGAAGCCGATGACCGTATTGATCAGAACGCTTACAGCTACCAAGAATGGGAGATCTGCATGATTATTCTATTGGTTGGAGATGATCAATTTGCCATTCGACAAAAACTAGAGTACTACAAAACAGAACTTGACCCGCAGTGGTTAGAGCTTTGCTATCATCGCTTCCCTGCCAGTGCTTTGGAACAAGCCATGAGTGCGGCACGAACACCCTCGCTCAGTGGTGGTAACCGGCTTGTGGTCGTAGAAGACTGCAATCTTAAGCAGTGGGGTGATACCCAGTTAGAAAGTTTGCAACAAGCTGCTCAGGTGCCAGATTCTACAACTCTTGTATTCGTGGCAACCAACGTAGACAAACGGCTCAAGATCTACAAGCATTTGCTCAAGTACGGTCAGTGTTTCGAGCTTTCATTAATTCCGCCTTGGCGTACAGATCTGATCGCAGAGGCGATCGCCACTCAAGCAAAGCAAATGAAACTACCACTCCCCAAAGATGTTGTTGAATATCTAGCAGTAGCGATCGGCAATGACATGACCCGTGCTGCTTCAGAACTCCGTAAACTAGCAATCTATACAAATGGTCAGCCCGTGTGTCTTGCGGAAGTACAAAGCCTGATTCCTTGCCAGACTCAGAGCAATCTGCAACTGGCGGCGGCAGTTCGCAACGGGGAAAGTGAAAAGGTGATGCGTCTGATCGATGAGTTGCTCGCTCGCTCTGAACCAATGCTGGTGATGGTTGCGACTCTACTGACCCAGTTTAGAACCTGGCTATGGGTCAAAAGTGCGCTTGCGAGTGGTATCCAGAACAGCACTGAAATTGCTCAACTGTGCAACGTGGGGAATCCCAATCGGCTTTACTATTTACGGCAAGAGGTCGCAACTATGCCCCTCAGAACATTGATTCAGGCGGTAACCAAATTGGTGGATTTGGAAATGTCGATTAAGCAAGGAGCTGTCCAGGCAAACGCCATCATGCCATCTCTGCTGGCGATCGCGCGGTTGTTCCAGATGTCTCATTTTTCCAGGAAGAACTAATAAATCAGTTTTGCAGGACTTAGTGTGGCAGAATTAGCCTATTCTCTTCCCAGTCTGAGCCATTTCAAAGCAGGCATGATCC
>JBAUTA010001605.1:0-2465 GCA_049581985.1 Kovacikia sp. | reverse complement strand
AGAACAACAATCCCCCCGTCGCCTTCCAATTAGCCTGGTGGCTGGGCTTTCGGTTCTCATCGTCACAACAGGAAGTGCGGTTGCCTGGTGGAGTTGGAACTCAATTTCACGCAAAAATTCTGCTCCCAACCCGATCGGTCAAACCCAATCTCCCCAAGCAGGGCAACAGTCTCCTCCGGTTGCTTCGACTCCGGCTGAAACCCAGAAACCGCAGCCCAAGTTAGCTCCGACAACCGCCGAAAAAACGGTGAAAATTTACTGGCTCCAAGGAACTGGTCAGGAGATTGCCCTGAAACCGGTTCCCGTCACACTCAGTTCTAGCGGAGATGCAAATACTATCCTCAAGGATGGTATGGAAAAGCTGCTAGCAGGACCAACTGATGCCAGCACAACTACTACGATTCCACGCGGGACTCAGTTAAAAGCTATGACCGTCCGCGATGATGGGATTCATATCAGCCTGTCCCAGGAATTTACGACAGGCGGGGGAAGTGCTTCCATGACGGCCAGAGTGGCCCAGGTTCTCTACACCGCTACCAGTCTCAATCCAGATGCTAAGGTTTGGCTTACAGTCGATGGCAAACCGTTAGAAGTTTTAGGCGGCGAAGGCTTGATGCTAGAGCAACCAATTACCCGGAAGACCTTTGAACGGGATTTTCCCCTTTAAACAAGTTGGTAAGAAGCGGTCTTGAGTTTGATATAGCCCTTTTCAAGGGTGTGAGGCCTGGTGGGGTGCTTCGCGCCCCACCAGGCCCATTTCTGTACTTCACCCAAGTGCAAACCGCTCTAGCAGTACGGAGCGGGGTGAGGACAGAGTGCAGGTCTAAACTCCTCCCCACCCGCCCCTTCTACGCCAAAAGATAGCAACCCGCTCTTCCCATTCCTGCCAAAAGTGAGTAATGGAGTCCAGATCAAACCAAAATACCTCGGCGGGCAAATGGGGAATCGCGATCGCAATCAAAGCATGGCGCAAATCAACTTCATACGCCTGATAGGAAAAATTTACCGCACCCCAGTAGGCAACCAGTTGCAGAGGGTAATCGTATAGCCGATCGAGGGATTCCTTCGGCCGATCGGCCGTCTTCCACTCACACAGACAGGGCGTTCCCTGGTAGCTGGCAACGCAATCTACCTTTCCGGCGTAGCCCAAATCGTGATGAAAGACGGTGCCTTCGACTAGGCGCACAGCTTCTATCCCATGCAGAACAGGCTTCAAACTCTCCCAATAGGGGCGAATATGTTCAGGACTCACCACCGCTTCGCCCCGCAGATAGCGTTCAACCTGCTTGTGGGTGCCAGTGCCTCGCCGACTCGCAGCTGAAGTAATCCGGGTGGCTTCCTCAATTCCAATCCGCTGTTGCCACTGTGCCAGAGCTTCTCGTTGCTCTGGAGGGCGAGTGGCCTGCAAGATAGTGCTGACGCTGGGCAACCGAGAACCGCGATCGTCAACATAGAATTGCCTCCCGTGCTCTCGCACCTGCTTGGCACGATATACCGGAAGTTCAATAGGGGGAGCAGGCATAACATCAGGTGTTGGGAAAAGTTCAATGATAAAGGATAAAAAACTGCCCTTTCCTTTAACCTTCACCCCCTGCCTTCGCCTTTGCCCCTCCAGCTATTTTTCCCTATCTTTTATCCGTTTTTTATCTGACCCTAGCCTTTTCTAACAAAACCTCTTTCATAACCTCTGTTAGCCTGTCCGAGTCTTCCAATCTGATCGCCTGGAGGAGATTCGATTCAACGATCGCCACTGCCCGATGATCTAAAATATCTCCATTCAGGGCATTAGCCAGGACATCAGCAGCTCTTCCACTGCCTGCGATCGCCACAACCGGGCGACCGACACGCACGCTTTCAGAAGCATCCTGCCAGGTAATTTCTCCCCCATTGATCAGGATCGTGATGGAGGGCAATCCTTGGGACACCAGACTGGCAATTTCCGCTATCCAGGGTGAATCATCTCCCCAATTTGAACCAGGAATCAGAATGAAATGGGTATGGTTTGGCTCCAATAGGGCAGCATCCGCACAAGCAGGCAAGGCATTCGGCAACCTTGCAACGCCCTCTGGTAAAACGCCGATCAGCGGAAATGTAGCCTTTGCTCTTTGCCGAGCAACTCCCATCATGCGCATAACACCCGTATCCGTTCCGCCATCAATGACCACTGCCCCTATCGCTTCGGCGAGGGGAACCAACACCTTAGCGAAAAGAGTATGCAGGCGGGCAATATGGTAGTTCCTTAACTCCCTAGCTCCCCCTACTACCACAATCGCCGGACGGGGAGAATGGAAGCCTAACTGGGACAGGGCCCCCTCCACCTCTGCGATCGTGCTTGGTTGTAAGGCAATTGCTGCTGAATCATGGGGAAACAAAACGGGAAAAAATTTTTGCATCGGTAGAATAGGTTAAAGGAGTTTCGACAATCCGCTGTGCCGAAGATCTCCGTACATGTAGCGGTCAATGGC
>JBAUTA010001604.1:0-2601 GCA_049581985.1 Kovacikia sp. | reverse complement strand
GCTCATGCCCGACAATTTTGGGTGCCAGCCGTGAACAATCATGGGGCATTGGGGCGATGGGGCATCATTGAGATCACCGATCCGTGGGATGCCGCAAATACAATCAAGGCATTACTCCAAAAAACTGAGGTCAGCGTATGACGGTTGCCATCCCCATCCAAACGATCAAGCTATCCCCCGGTAGCCATGTGCTGATCTCAGGAGTCACATGGGAGCAGTATGAGGAACTATTGGAAGATCTGGGTGAAGAACGTCGGGTTCCCCGGATTAACTACTGCAATGAAACATTAGAAATCATGTCCCCTTTGCCCGCTCACGAAAGACCTCACCGCATCATTGCCGATATTGTGAAAGCAATGCTGGATGCTCAGGATCGAGCATGGGAAGACTTTGGCTCAACCACCTTCAAGAAGCTCAAAAGAGCAGGATTAGAACCGGACACCTGTTTCTACATCCAGAACGCTGAACGGGTGCGATCGCTGATGCGGATGAATATGGAGCAAGACCCACCCCCCGATCTGGCGATCGAAGCAGACGTTACCTCGAAAACCACCCTGGAAGCCTACGCGGCGCTGGAAGTGCCAGAAGTCTGGCTTTATGACAATGGCAAGCTAAAGATCAACCTGTTGCAGAACGCAACCTATCAGGAATCGGCAACCAGTCCCACCTTTCCCGCTTTGCCCATCGTTGAAATGGTGCCCCGCTTAATCCAGCAAGCCTTTCAGGATGGCACTAGCACCATGCTGCGATCGCTCCGTAAAGAACTTGCCAAAGACCAGTAAGCCCCCTTGTAGAACCAGCGACTATGCCAGCAAAGAAGCCCTACGGCAACACTCCCATCGATAGCGTGAAACACAAGGACAAACGCGCTAATATCCCTACGGAGGAGTTGCGAGGGTTTGTGGCGGACGACGAAAAGAAACCCAAAATTGTGAAATACCAGCGGGATGAGTCGCGTGATCCGCAACTGGTATGGAAGGGCAAGGATGAGCAAGACAGCCAGGATCTAGAGGTGCCTGCGGTGCCCATCTACATTCAGGAGAAGATTCACCCCCATGCCATCATTGAAGACTTTCGCCAGCAGGCAAAGCAGCATGAGCCAGAACAGTTAGGGCTGTTTTCCTCTGACTTCAATGGCTTGGAGTTTGACAAGCTGATCGAGTTTTACGAACACAAAGACGGTCTGAAATGGTCGAACCGGATGATTTTGGGCGATTCCCTGCTGGTGATGAACTCGCTGGCAGAGAAGGAAGGGCTGAAGGGTAAAGTCCAGATGATTTACCTCGACCCGCCCTACGGGATTAAGTTTGGCTCCAACTGGCAGGTTTCCACCCGTAAACGGGATGTGAAGGATGGCAAGGTAGAGGATGTCACCCGCCAACCGGAACAGATCCGGGCGTTTCGAGATACCTGGGAAAAGGGGATTCATTCCTATTTGGCGTATTTGCGCGATCGGCTGGTGGTTGCCAGGGAATTACTGACAGAAACAGGCAGCATTTTCGTCCAGATTGGTGATGAAAATTTACATCTTGTTAGATGCCTTTTAGACGAAATTTTTGGTCGAGAAAACTTTATTAATGTAATCTCTGTGATCAAGAGAAGTCCACAACCAGACGACTTTTTATCAACTGTTACAGACTATCTACTCGGGTATGGTAAGAGCAGAGAATGTACAAAATTTAGAGCTGTCTTTAAAGAGAAATTACTAGTAAATTCTAAGAAAGAATACGTCACTAGTGATTTGACATCTTCTCATTTCTATGAATCTCCACCTTTCACTTTTCAGGGAAAGCCTTTCACCTCAAGAGGTAGATATTGGTCAACAAGTATTCAAGGATTAACAAGATTAGATTGTGCAAATCGAATTGTAATTTCAGGCAATACGATTCGGTATAAACGCTATCAGGATGATTTCCCATGCATGATCGTTGGTAATCATTGGGCAGATGTAGCGCTCTCGAACTTTGGAGATGAAAAATTATTTGTTGTTCAGACGGCATCGAAAGTAATCGAACGATGTATTCTGATGACTACTGACCCCGGTGATCTGGTTCTCGATCCGACCTGTGTCCGCCAAGGCACCCCCATTCTTGTCCCCTCCCCGCCGACGGGGAGGGCTAGGGAGGGGCAAAATCTTGCGGCAGCGGTGGAGTGTTCCCCCCTAAATCCCCCCGCCAACGGGGGGACTTTGAGTCATCCCTCGGCAGGCGAGGAGACTTTGAGTCATCCCCCGGTAGGCGAGGAGACTTTGAGTCATCCCTCGGTAGGCGAGGGGACTTTGAGTGCGAGTAGTGCTAGAGGGGGGACTTTGAGTCCGATCGAAAGCCTCCGACCAGGCGATTACGTTTTTGGACACGACGGACAACCCCACCAAGTTCTTCGTACTATCTGCAAACCCTATCAGGGAACCATGATCGGTCTTGGCCATTCAGCTTCCAGCACAACCCTTTGGCTCACCGCCGATCATCGGGTATTGTGTGCCAAACGCACCACCAGTTACGGGGGCGATCGCTCTTGGAAACACGTCCCTAGCCATCACTTTGACCGTGCTGCCAACCTACGTCAAACCATAACTCCAGCCGAAACCAAACTTTGGTCTGT
>JBAUTA010001603.1:0-6512 GCA_049581985.1 Kovacikia sp. | reverse complement strand
TGTAATGCTTGAATAGGCTTGAGGATTGGGGTCCAAATGAGGTGATATGTTGGTAGGTGGTTTCGCCGATCGCAATATCCAGACCGATCTGCTTGGTAGAAGTTTCCAACCGAAATGCGGCGTTAACCGTATCGCCGAGAGCGGTATAGTCCGGGCGATCGCCACTGCCCGTATTTCCCACCATGGCATAGCCCGTATTGATCCCGGCTCCAATCCGCAAAGGAAATGGCAAAGGGTAGAGATTGTAGAGGTCGCTAGTCATTTTATGCAGAGCACTGAGGGCACGGAATACGCGCACCATCTCATCATTGCTGACGCCCTGTGTGCCATGAATCCAGATAGCCATGACGGCATCGCCAATATACTTATCGACCCAACTGCCGTATTCCCGAATAATATCTCCAGCATGACGGAACCAGGTCCCAATCACCTCTGAAAGGACTTTTTCGTCCAGCTGGCGGGTCAGCACAGTGAAGTCGCGGATATCAACCACTAATACTGAAATCAAGCGGCGCACATGCAGGGTTGCGGTGGCAGTGAATTCTTTGGAGTCTGAACTGACCGATGGGCCAGTGGGATGGTTGGAGGGGGGACAGTAAAACTCCAGTTCCGTTTGTCCAAATGTAAGGCGATCGCCGTTGTGGAGCGTCACAGGAATACTGACTCGACGACCATTCACAAAGGAGCCATTCCGGCTACCCAGGTCAATCAGATAGAATTCTCCTGTCTCCATGGACTGTAACATCGCATGATTGCGCGAAATCCACCGATCGGGCAGAACAAAGTTGTTATCTTCACTACGCCCAATTGTCCAACAGTTACTACCCGCAAGCGGCAATCGCCGACTCCCGGACTCGGTTCGTAATAGAAGATGGGGAGTGGGTTGCAAAGTCACCACCGCAGACTCAGAAGAAAGTTTTGTTTACCCTATGATGATGCATCCTGACACATCTCTGTATGTCAGTGTAAACGCCTGAGTAAAAATCATTCCAAAATTTTTGAATTCAAAAAATATTAAAGCCATTGAGAAACAAGATATCCCATCGAGAGAGATTCCTTGCGAGGGATTCCTTCCGATTTTTGATGCGATTTTCGACTGGGGTGGCAGTACGAGACTCCCCTGGGAGAATCCTATCCTCACCCCCCATCACTCACAATGATCTACAACCTATTCTATTTATAGCCGTAGCCCTATTGCTTAGGACGGGGTGCAGGGGTGGAACCCCTGGCTGGGGGCAACGCCCCCACTCCCCCTTGAATCCCCTGTTCTAATCAAACTGGCGATAGCTATACAAAGCATTTGACGCATAGATTGCAGCTTTTGCAAAACAACGGTCTAACCGTTTAGCCTGCTTAGGCCGTAGTAGCTGCCAACCAAAACAGCGCATCTACCAGAATCGTGCTCAGGACTGCACCGCTAAATGCCCACCAGTAACTCTGCCGAGAGCGTAGTGGTAAAAGACTGATGCCTAAAAGGACGACTGCCAGCGTCACCGCCCAACCTACTCCCCATGGCGTTTGCATCTGGGCAAGGGCGGATTGGAAAATGGGACGCACTGACTCCCCTTCAACCTGCATCAATTTGCGCCAATAGGGAATGAGCGCGACCAGATAAAAATACAGATCCGTAATGGCTGTTCCAAACAGGGAGCCGAGATAGAAAAAGTGACTCACCCGATTGCGTTGACGCAGGATACCCCAAATCGCAAATGGCAGTCCGATCGCCTCCACAGGCAGGTGAAAAAAGGGTTCCCATCTCAGCCAGCCCCAATAGAGAGAGCCCGCTAGCCAGGTCCAGGTGAAACCCAAACACAAATCGCCCCACCAGCGGAGGGGAAACCGCGATCGCAGCCAAAATCCTGTCTGTGCCAGAACCACAGTCAATAATAAACTGACCCAGGGTAACAGCCTTACCAACGGGGTCTGAATAAACACCGGCACCGAAACTAGAAAGATCGATAGGGCAAACAGTGGCCAATGCTTTGTGGCCAAACTGTTTTCACTTGCTACTGAAAGAACTCCGTCGCCCATCTCAGGAGCGTAGACGGCGGACTCAGTCACAGGATCAACTTTGGAAGTGGCAGGGTAGGAAATCAATGGAGTGTTAATATTTCTTATTTAATTTACTTTAATTAACATAACACAGGTTTATTCTATCCCCCCCTGGGGTATCCAGTTCATCCGAGTTTGAAGTTCCCCTAAATTTTGGGTCAGTTTTCATGGGTAAGACGCCTAATCAGGTTAAGTCTTAATAGGCTAGTAGACCAAAACGAAAGTTTTGAAAGGGGTGAAGGGGTGGAACCCCTGCTTGGGGGCGAAGCCTCCAAACCCCCAGGTTGCAAAATTTATGATTTGCAACCTGGGGGTTTGGCAAGGCTGTTTTGCAGGGTTAAAAGCCTGCAAAACATTCGAAATATGGGTTTTGTAGATTTGAGTCACCCCTCAAATCTATCCTGACGGACTACCAGGCAAGGTGCTTCAGCGGTTTCTAAGAAAGGTTTCTCTGCTGTAGCGGCATACAGTACTACACCCTGGAGGCAGATAGTAATTCTAGAGAATTTATCTTCTGAAAATCTACTCAGCGTAGAGAAGTTATATCGTCTACATACCGCTGCCATAGTTGCAGGCTAGGCTCACATCACTTTAGGGAAGTCGGCATTTAGGAAAATCAGCATTTTAGGGAAGTCAGCATTTTAGGGAAGTCAGCGATGAATTGGTTAGATTTAGGCTTGGGCGTTTCATTGATGAATTTGGGCTGGAACAGCTCTTTGAATGCGGCATATGGGCTGTTGGCAGAAACCCAACCTGTTTCTCCCCCTAATCCAGGATTGCTCCAAAGCGTTTTACAGGCGATCGTTCTGGGTCTGGTTCAGGGAATCACTGAGTTTTTGCCGATTAGCAGCACCGCCCATTTGCTCGTTTTTACGAGAGTGCTTGATTGGGAACTGCTGGGAGAGAAGTATTTTGTAGATGCGATTCAGTTTGGGAGCGTGGTTGCCGTTGTTCTGTACTTCTGGACAGATATCCGGCAAATCTTGAGCGGAGGCTGGGCAGCTTTCCAGCGGAAAGATTGGGAGCAGGAAGAATGGAAAATTTTGATCGGGATCGCAATTGGGACATTACCCGCCCTGATCGGTGGACTACTTTACAAAAAACTGCTGCCTGAAAGTGTTCAAACCTTGCTGGAGGGCGCAGGCATGATTGGCATCATGTCAATTGTGATGGCATTATTGCTAGGGCTGGCGGAAAAAGTCGGCAGGCGTAAGCGTGATTTTGATTCTCTCGAAGTTAAGGATGGCATCCTGGTCGGGCTCGGTCAAATGATTGCGCTGATCCCCGGTGCCTCCAGGTCTGGTTCAACTCTGACAACGGCTCTATTTTTAGGGTTGCAGCGCCAGACCGCAGCTCGGTTCTCTTTCCTGTTAGGTGTCCCCACGCTAACGATCGCTACCCTGTACGAATCCTTAGGAGCCCTCAAGCACCCTGAAATTTTGATCGCCTTAATTGCGGGGATTTTTTCAGCGTTTATCTTTTCCTACCTGTCGATCGCCTGGCTGATGAGCTTTCTCCAACGCCAAAATACCTGGGTGTTTGTCTGGTATCGCCTGGCGTTTGGGACGATGTTGCTAGTGGCGATCGCCCAGGGAGCGATGCGGTAGGGAACGAAGCGATGCACAATAAGATAGGGACAGGATCAGGAAAAATCCTGATCCATGCCCTCAGCATCTAAAGCCCCTTACTCCTCACTCCCCAGTTCCATGAGTGACGTCTCAATTCGTCCAGCCTTGATTACTGCCGTATTACCGGACTCGATCGCAGCGGAGATTGGGTTTGAAGTAGGCGATCGGCTAGTTTCTATCAACGGTCAACGTCCCCGCGATTTGATTGATTACCAGTTTCTCTGCGCTGATGAAGTGCTGGAGCTGGAAGTTCTGGACACAACTGGAAAGACGCACCAATTCGAAATTGAGAAAGACTACGACGAAGATCTGGGACTGGAATTTGACACAGCCCTATTTGATGGCCTTATCCAGTGTAATAATCGCTGTCCTTTCTGTTTTATTGATCAGCAACCACCGGGAAAGCGGGAAACCCTTTATCTAAAAGACGATGATTACCGCCTTAGCTTTCTTTACGGTAGCTACCTGACTCTGACAAACCTTAGTCAGCGAGAGTGGGATCGGATTGAACAGATGCGCCTCTCGCCCCTCTACGTCTCTGTTCATGCGACAGAACCGGACGTTCGTACTCGGCTCTTGAAGAATCCCCGCGCTGGAAAACTTCTGGAGCAATTAGCCTGGTTTCAAGAGCGGCGTTTACAAATCCATGCCCAGGTTGTTCTCTGTCCGGAAATTAACGACGGAGCGCATCTCACCCGCACTTTGCTTGATTTGTCTGCGTTTCATCAAGGTGAGCTACCTGCGGTTGCCTCGGTGGCTGTGGTGCCTGTAGGTCTGACTCGCTTTCGTCCCAGTCAGGATGAATTACGCCCTGTTTCCCGCGAGAAAGCACTGGCAGTTATTGCTCAGGTGCAGGAACTCCAGGCTAAGTTTCGCCATCAAGTCGGCTCCACCTTCGCCTGGTTAGCCGATGAGTGGTTTCTAATGGCTGGCCAGGAGTTACCCCCTGAATCTCACTATGAGGACTATCCCCAAATTGGAAATGGAGTTGGCTCCATCCGCCAGTTCCTCAAACAATTTCAGGTTGCTGCCCGCAAGTTACCACCGCGTCTGACCCCACCCCGGCACTTTACCTGGGTAGTGGGGAACGCGGTGGAGCAAGCTTTTCAGCCCATCCTGCAACGACTGAATCAGGTGGCGGGATTAAGAGTTGACATGATTGCCCTTGCCAGCGACTACTGGGGACAGACGATCACTGTAACCGGCCTGTTGACCGGACAGGATATTCTCAACGCCCTGCAAGGAAAAGATCTGGGGGATGCGATCCTACTTCCTACCCTGATGTTGAAACAGGGAGATACGCGATTCCTTGACGATAGGACGATCGCAGACCTTGCCCAGCAACTGGGTACAGATATCATTCCTGTGAGTGGAACAGAGGAGTTGATTAAAATCTGCATTCAA
Organism: Kovacikia sp.; assembly: GCA_049581985.1. Classification (GTDB taxonomy): domain Bacteria; phylum Cyanobacteriota; class Cyanobacteriia; order Leptolyngbyales; family Leptolyngbyaceae; genus Kovacikia. Next base: position 1,428 of record JBAUTA010001603.1, on the reverse strand, counting down.
CCCCCGCCCTAGACCTTCCCTGCGACTCAACAGGCGGCGACCCAACGGTAATTTTAGCCAGACTCAGGGTGCAATCCAGGCTTAAGCAGCCGATGAAATTGAATTGGCGGCAATGACGGTTTGATAGTAATCGTGCAATTGTCGGGTGGCGGCAGCCCAACCCCAACGTTCGGCTTCGCGGCGAGCGTTGTGGCGCAGGGTTTCTCGTTCTTCAGGATTGGCCAGCAGCTTTTGCGTGGCAGCGATCGCCCCGTTTTCGTCAGCCGGATCAAACAAATAGCCATTTACCCCATCTTCGACAATGTCAGGGATACCGCCCGATCGGGCCGCAACAACAGGACAGCCTGCCGCCATTGCCTCTAGCAACACCAACCCTAAGGTTTCTGTGCGCGAGGGAAAAACAAACGCATCGGCAGAGGCAAAGGCAGAGGCAAGTTCTTGCCCTTGCAAATAACCAACAAAGTGGGTTGGGGTGCCAGCAAAGTAACTTTCCAGCACCTGCCGATGGGGCCCATTTCCAACCAGAGCCAGCCTTGCTCCAGGAATAGCGGACATGACGGGCTTGATGCGCTCAATTTCTTTCTCGGCAGAGAGGCGACCGACGTAAAGGAGTAGGGGGCTGTTGGGATACCCCTGACTCAAGCGCGATCGCATTTCTGAGCTTGCCAAATAAGGCTGAAAAGTTTCCGTATCCACCCCACGCTGCCACAGGTTTACGCGCTCGATACCGTGTTCAGTCAGTGCCTGCATCATTGCAGTAGAAGTACACAAATTGAGCGCAGCTTGATTATGGCCGGCTTTCAGCAGTTCCCAAAGCAAGCCTTCCAACATCCCTAAGCCGTAATGTTGCAAATATTCCGGCAGGTGCGTGTGGTAAGAAGCAAGCAGGGGAATCCCATAAACCTTGCTATAAAATAACCCCGCTAGACCAAGAACAGCAGGGTTAACCACATGAATAATTTCGGGGTCGAATCGCTTCAAAACATAACCAATGGATGGACGTGGCAGCGCTAGTTTTAGTTCTGGATAGAGAGGTAGCGGAAACCCCGTGACGCCACAAATCTTAGCTCCTTTATATTCGATTAAGCCACCATCGGGTGCAACCACCAAAACCTGATCACCCATTCGCTGCAAGTGATCAACCGTATGACGCAGGCGCGTGACAATTCCATCTACTTTAGGCAGGAAGGTTTCGGTAAACAGAGCAATTCGCATACAGAGCTGAAGCTATCCTCCTCACATTTGACGATAGATGGGATAGTAAATCAGGATGGTCGCTTTGGCAACATGTACAAGCTAGATATTCCGATTGACAGAATCATCCACCCGATTAACACCCCAACTCCTTCCGCAAAACAATTGATTCGATGTCTATTTCCCGCTGCTTCAGCAATTGAGAGATTACGCATTGTTGAAGGTGAAACACTT
>JBAUTA010001602.1:0-2586 GCA_049581985.1 Kovacikia sp. | reverse complement strand
CGTTTATTGGTTAAATTCAAAAGTTTCGCCCGATCTTTACCCGGCGTAGTCTCTTGCCGTTCGGGGTGATTCGTGTGCTCACTCTAAGCCTGTTATTCTTGACTTATATAACCCGCAACTTGGGTTATATTAGAAATCTCCCAGAAATTGATAGCTTTTATTTAATTACTAATTTGATAGCGCTAATTTCAGTTCTTCAGTATTACAACCTACAATCCTACGGCCTTCAATTAAGGTGTCATACTTAAACCATTTACCTTCACATATTTTGGTGATATTTGGGTCGATTTTATTTTCCCAAACAGCGTCCTCATAATCAATAAACAAGAATTCGGCTCCATCAACTCTGTTTTTTTGGAGCTTAGGTTTTTCAGAAGCAAAATCTTTTGGTGAGTACACATATCTGTTGGTATACCACAAGGAAGCATCACCTTTCTGACCAACGTACTCGATTGATGTCTTCAAGCTATTTGAAAATATAATCGCTTTAGATGGTAACTCTCCATTAACAAACATACCTAAGTCTCTATATAAAGTTTTACTTTTATCCGAAAATCCAAGATAGTCCTTAGAAGGAATTTTAAGTGCGAATGGCAGGAAATATGCAGAGAGAAGTAAAACCAAAGTCACCTCTCGAACAAATCCAGAGATCGAATCAAGCCGACTAGCAACGTAAATCACAAATACCACTGGAAGGACATAAGTAGAAAACGATATCGGAAGTGCCATCTTGAATGCAGAAAATCCGTGTTGATAGGAGTGCTGCTTGAGCAGGAGCAACTGAATACATGGAGCAAGATAGAGGAGGCTGAGAGCAGCAAACTTGTTTAGGTTCCTAGCTGATTTAGAAGTACACAGCCAAGACAAAACTGGTGCGAAAACAAATAAGAGAATTGTCGCAGACCCTGGAATTTGAAAAACTTTTTGCAGGCCCAATATGGCAGCTCTGGCTAATACAGGGAGATATCCCTTCCAGTGATTAATAATATACGAATAGATCTCAAGGTAACTGAGAGTGACGTTTGTATCATCTGGTGTTTCTCTGGTTCGCTGAGTAAAAGTATTGATAATTTGTCTGAAGCCATCGTCAAAATATACGAGCTGAGAGAGGTAAAAAGCTAGCATGATTGCTGCGCCACAGGCCAACGGTATCAGAATATTCTGAGCAATCCTACGAAAGATCTCCCATCTAGTTTCATTGTTGTGTTTAGCATACGTAAGGATTGTAACGGTTCCAAATACCACAGCTACAAATACCAGGCCATACCAGTCCATCCCAACAGATATTAGCGAAAGAACACCTAAAATTAAGCGATCCAGCAAGCGAAAATTCCAAAAATCAAACTTATGTTTGAGCGTAAAGAGAAACAGGCAGTATATAGGTAACAACACCGCCTGGTCCGAAAAATACAAATTTTGTGTGTTAACCATTGCGGATGCAGGAAGCATCCAGCCAGCTAACCCTATTATCGCCAAGGCACGCTGCCCCAAGGAACTGAGATTCTTATAGAACAGGTAATCATGAAACAAGTAATCTAAAAGATATCGAAAGGTGAAATATACAACAATCCCACAGAGCAACCGATTGACAATGAGATTGTAGGTAATGATAAATGCAGGAGTTAACTCGTAATTGGCACTAAATAAGCTAACAACTCTAAAAATCACATAGGGAAATATTAGCCATAACGATGGATAACTTAGGTATATGCCTTCCTCTTTGGTAAATGTGGTCAGGTCTGCTCCCTGAAGTTCGTAGCTATATGGTATGAATGTTGAAGCACCGAAGAGATGAAAAAATCCCCAGTTATCGAATGCTCTCATGCTTACTAATGTATGTGCCGTCAACCAATCACCATCAGATAGAGCGCGATTATATGGGTAATAAGACATCCAAACTGAAATAGCCCAAATAGCTAACACTGTAGCTAGTTCCCAGATGATATATTTGGATCCATTCTTCCTAAATATGCTATTCATTATCAATTCCAGTTTTATTTATTCAATTTGCTAAAGCCTTAGTTTTGTGCAGCACTAACCGAGAAACATGTGCATTCGTGGATGAGGCGAAAATTTTTGCGATGCTTAAGTTGATCAAAAGGGCGTAGGCTATCGGTAAAATATGCTTTTCCCCATCGAGTAAATCGAGTAAATGGATCGCCTTCATTCTCAAAATTAGGATAAGGAATATAATTTCTAGCTTGTAATGCATACAGGCGACAGATTTCTTTATTCCATAGGCGAATATGAACATCTTTTGGGAAGCTATTCCCAGATTCAAGAAGGGTTACATTGATACCAGCATTGACTAGGATCCAAGCAGCTATAGAACCTGTTGGTGCACTGCCTATAATGATAACTTGATCATCTAACATACTGTCTCCGCCTAATCATTAGATTCATTCAATAGGCTAAAAGGCTAAAAGCAGTATACTGCACCCATATAAGTCTACACAAGTTTGCCTTCAAGCTACCTTCAACTGCTCATTACTCCTAGTGTGATAGGCTGAGATAGCGTAACTTCTCAATAACCGCTGGTATAGAAAGGCAGCAGGGATTGCGAAAAGAAGCAAAATCTGGTCTAAC
>JBAUTA010001601.1:0-5875 GCA_049581985.1 Kovacikia sp. | reverse complement strand
ATGACTATTTCCTGAAGCAGCCTAGAATTCGCTTTCTGCTCGCAGATGATCCGGGAGCTGGGAAAACCATCATGGCCGGTTTATTGCTCAAGGAGTTGAAGGTGCGTGGGCTGGTACAACGGACGCTGATTGTGACGCCAGCCAACCTAACTTTCCAGTGGCAGCGGGAAATGAAGGACAAGTTCCGAGAAGACTTTGAAGTCATCCGGGGCGATGTTTTGCGTGCCAATTACGGCATGAATCCCTGGCAGGAACGGAATCAGATGGTCACGTCTGTATCCTGGATCTCAAGGGTTCAGGATGCCCAGGACAGCTTGTTGCGATCGCACTGGGATCTGATCATCGTGGATGAAGCCCACAAGATGAGTGCCTACAGCTCGGACAAGAAAACGTTGGCTTACCAGTTGGGGGAACAGTTATCGGAGTTGACAGATCACTTTCTCTTGATGACAGCGACCCCCCATAAAGGAGATCCCCAAAACTTTTGCCTATTCTTGGAACTTTTGGATCGAGATGTCTATGGGGATGTCAAGAGCCTGGAAGAAGCCATCCATCGTAACAGCGCTCCTTTTTATCTGCGTCGAACCAAGGAAGCGTTGGTGACTTTTCCAGATCCAGAGACGGGTAAACCCAAAAAGCTGTTTACCAACCGCCGTGTGGAAACGATTGAATTCCAGATTGATGAAGCAGAGCTGGACTTCTACGATGAACTGACTCGATATGTCGAGGATCAATCCATCAAAGCGTCCCAGGATGATTCGGCTCGGGGTCGGGCCTTGGGCTTTACGATGGCCATGCTCCAGCGCCGATTTGCCTCCAGTGTCTATGCGGTGCGTCGCAGCTTAGAACGGATGCAGGAGAAGCGAGAGGCAATTTTAGAAGATCCCGAAGGGTATCGGCAGGCCCAAATCAATCGGCGGCGACCGGATGATTTTGATGATTTAACCGAGGAGGAGCAGGAGCGCATTCTAGAGGATCTGGAGTCGGTAGTGGCGTCAGTGAATCCTCATGACCTGCGCCAGGAGATTGTTCAGCTCGAGAGGTTGATCCGGCTGGCGAAGCACCTGGAAGAGCGGGAGATTGAATCCAAGTTAGTAAAGCTGAAGGAAGCCATTACCAAAGAAGGGATCTTCAGTGACCCCAAAATGAAGCTGTTGATCTTCACGGAACACAAGGATACGTTGGATTTCTTGGTGGGAAAGCTGAGAAACTGGAACCTGACGGTTACCCAAATCCATGGGGGCATGAAGATTGGCGATCGCGACACACCGAACACCCGAATCTATTCTGAGCGAGAGTTCCGTGAGGACTCTCAGGTTTTGGTGGCTACGGAAGCGGCTGGGGAAGGGATTAACCTCCAGTTTTGCTGGTTCATGATCAACTACGACATTCCCTGGAACCCGGTGCGCCTGGAACAGCGGATGGGGCGAATTCACCGCTATGGACAGGAAAAGGATTGTTTGATTTTCAATTTCGTTTCCACGAATACCCGGGAGGGTCGAGTCTTTTGGAAATTGTTCGAGCGGATTCGGGCGATTGAAGGGGATTTGGATCCCGAGCGAACGGGTAAGGTTTTCAATGTGCTAGGCGACGTTTTCCCGGCGAATCAGCTTGAGCGGATGCTACGAGAGATGTATGCCCGAAATTTAACTGAAGACGTGATTAAGGAGCGTATTGTCGAGCAGGTAGACACCGAACGTCTGCGCCGGATTACAGACTCGGCTCTGGAAGGATTAGCCAAACGTGAACTCAACTTGTGGTCCATCGTCGGCAAGTCGGCGGAGGCTAAGGAACGGCGGCTGGTCCCTGAGGTAATTCAAGATTTCTTCATTCAGGCGGCACCCATCAGCGGGATTTATCCCAAGCCCGTCAGCAAGCAACAGGATATTTATCGGATTGGACGGGTACCGCGTACCCTCTGGCCCATTGGCGAAAAGCTGGAACCCCGTTGGGGCAGGTTAGGCCGCGAATATAAGCGAATTGCGTTTGATAAGGAGGTCACAAAGGCAGACCCCACGCTGGAATGGGTTACACCCGGTCATCCTCTCTTTGAATGTGTGCGAGAGGATGTCTTGAATCAAGTTCAGGACGATCTCCGGCGCGGGGCAATTTTCTATGACCTCAATCGTACTCAGCCTGCTCGACTCGATCTATTTTCGGTGGCGATTCAAGATGGCCGGGGTAGTGTGCTGCATCGGCGGCTGTATGCCATCCAAACCGAACTGGACGGATCGCTATTGGTCAAACAACCCACGATTTTGCTGGATTTGGTGCCTGGGGGTGGGAAGTACGGGGTACAGGGTACGGGGTACGGAGTACAGGGTGCGGGGTGCGGGGTACAGGGTACGGGGTACGGAGTTCTTCCGGATGCCAGTGGCTTGCCATCGCTGAATCAGGTGGAACGGGCGTTGATCGAGCAGGAGCTAAATTCTTTTCTGGATGAAACTCAAACCCAGCGGCACAAGGAAACCAGTACGATCGCCGATCACATGGAAATCAGCCTGAATGAAATCATCAATCGGGTGCAATGCCAACTGTTTGAGTTGCTGAGTCAACGAGACTCGGGTTCAAAAGAACCTGGTCTGGAGGGGCGGATTAAGCAAATGGACGATCGCCTGTTTGACCTGAATGGTCGATTGGAAAAGCGGCGGGATGAGTTAGAGCAAGAACGGAGCTGCGCCATTACCGATATTCGCCACCACGGGCAAGCCTGGGTGTTGCCACATCCAGAACGGAATGCGCCCGACATTGCCCCGATGGTGAGCGATGCGGCGATTGAGCGAATCGCCGTCGATGCGGTGATTGCCTATGAAGAAGCCCGAGGCTGGCAGGTGGAGAGTGTGGAGCAGGACAATCGGGGGTTTGACCTGATCTCCAGGCAGCCTCACCCGGAAGACCCACAGACTGCGATCGCCGTCCGGTTCATCGAAGTGAAGGGGCGATCGGCGGTGGGTGAAGTGGCCCTATCTGCCAACGAATATAAGACGGCGGCAAGAATGAAGCAGGATTATTGGCTCTATGTGGTGTTTAACTGTGCTTCTCAGCCGGAAGTGCATCTCGTTCAAGACCCAGCCCAACTGAACTGGGAACCTATTGTAAAGGTCGAGCATTACCGCGTAGGGCTGATGGAATTGCGATCGCAACTCACCAGCACGATTAATCATGATCAGGGTTAGGGAAGGTTCATGGATCGCTATCAACTGGGAGGATTTGAACTCAGACGTAATGAGCACAGTAGTGACCTATTGCTCTTGATTGATGGCCCCACTGTGTACAAATCAGTGATCAGCCGCGCCTTCCCCAATTTATATTTCAGTCGGGCTTTTGAAGATCGAACGGGGCGATATGGCTGGGGCGTTTATATCAAGTATGCCAATCAGGAGGCAGAAGCCGCGATCGCCCAATTCTGTGAACTGCTGCAACAGGTTGTATTGATTGACGACGATTTGACAGAATGCTCTGCGCTCGGTTTCCACACTGAACTGTCGCCCGCTGGAGGGTATCAGCGCACAGAAACGGGACGGTTGGTCTATGATGCAAAGCCCTACGATCAAAGAGGTCACCAAGGCAGTGAGCAACGAGCTGAAGAATTAGCCAATCGAATGGCTCGTTTCATTTGTGCCCATCCAACCTACCGCGATGCCGATTTAATCGTGGCAGTTCCACCCTCAAATCCCAACAAGCCGTTTGACCTGCCGACTTATCTGGTGGAGACGATTGCAGCGCAGACGGGGCATGAAGTAGCATCGGGAGCTATTGTGAAGGTTCGCCAAACCCGCCCTATGAAGGATTGCCGCACGATGCAGGAGAAGCTCGATAACATTAAAGATGCCTTTGCTGTAGACTCCGATGACTTCGAAGCCGCCTCTGTCATCTTAATTGACGATATTTATCAATCGGGCTTCTCGATTAACGAGGTTGGTCGAATCATCCAGGCAGCAGGGGCTAAATGGGTGCTTGGGTTAACGGCGACTAAAACGATGCAGGATATTTCGGAAATGGCAATGATCCCATGAGTTCAGCAACGGCAATCCTCCAATTGACCCAAACCAGGGGACTAGGAAGCGGCACGCTCGATCGGGTGCTGAAGCGTCTGTCTAAGGAAGGACGGGACGTGGAAGGATTTGTCATGGCACCGGCTGAGGAGTTAACCCAGGTCTACGGCTTGCGGCGTGAGGTGGCAGAGGCACTCAAGACTACCCGGGATGAAGCCGAGCACCTGGCGGCGGAGTTTACCCATCAAGGAGTACAGGTGCTGGTTAAGGGAACGCCCCCTTACCCTGCTCACCTGATGCAGGTGTTGGGGGATGATGCGCCTCCGGTGCTGTTTGCCAAGGGCAATTTGCAGATCTTGACGCAACCCGCAGTCGGATTCTCTGGTTCTCGTAAAACCTCTGAAAAAGGTCTACAGATTGCTGGGCACTGTGCGGAGATGCTGGCCCAGCAAGGCATCAACATCGTGAGTGGCTATGCCAGTGGAACGGATCTAGCCGCTCACAGGGGCGCTCTAGTGGCGGGTGGTGTCACCACCTTTGTTTTGGTTGAGGGCATTTTGCACTTTCGCATCCGGCGAGAACTGGCAGAATTCCTCACGGATGAAAACTATTTAGCCATTTCCGAGTTCCCACCTCAGACAGGCTGGATTGCTCGCAATGCGATGCGACGCAACCATACGATTTGTGGACTGTCTGGTGCCATGATCATCACGGAGTCGGGGCTGTCGGGGGGGACGTTTGCCGCAGGGGAGACAACCCTGGCGTTAAATCTGCCGCTGTTTGTGGTGCAGTATGCTCAGCCACCGGCATCCGCTGAGGGCAATGCCCATTTTCTGGATCGGGGTGCCCGTGCGTTGCGCAGCCATCGGGATGGACACCCCAAGCTTGACTCTGTCTTTGAGGTATTGGAGCAACAGAAGGGCAACCCGTTCGTTGAACCAACTCCCAATCACCTGGAAACACCTCACCAGGGGAATTTACTGGATGCTCCATCAATACAAACCCACCCAATACAAACCCACCCAATACAAACCCACTCGATTGCTGCCGTTGCAGCACCCAAGGATCCCAACCCCATGTCCTCAACCCCTGCTTACCCCAAACGCCTGATCGAAGTTGATCTGCCGATCAAACGTATCTCGGCCCATGCGCGGCGGGAGAAGTCGATTCGCCATGGGCATATCTCGACGCTGCATATCTGGTGGGCGCGGCGACCGTTGGCGGCCTGTCGGGCGGTGATTTGTGCGGCACTGTGGCCCGATCCGGTGGATGGGTTGTGTCCGCCAGAGTTTCGGGAGCAGGCGGCACAGTTAATCAACCAGTTTGCCCAAAAGGCTGTAACGGACAAGGATCTGGCCGCCCATTGCTCCAGCGAGAATTGGGCCAAGTGGCAGGTTTTAGCGAAGCCAGAGCATCAGCTTGATCCGGCAAAGCCAAATCATCTGAACGTGTTACGGAATGCCCTGTTGGATTTCATTGCCGATTTTGCCAATTGGGATAATTCGACGCAGCCAGACTATCTGGAAACATCACGGGCACTAACGCAATCTGCCCACGAGGCGTTGGGCGGGGTGCCAGGAACCCGACCGCTGGTGGTAGACCCGTTTGCGGGGGGTGGGTCGATTCCCCTGGAGGCATTGCGGGTGGGGGCAGATGCCTTTGCCAGTGACTTGAACCCGGTGGCGGTGCTGTTGAATAAGGTGGTGCTGGAGTATATCCCCAAGTATGGGCAACGGTTGGCGGATGAGGTGCGGAAGTGGGGGCAGTGGGTTAAGGAAGAGGCGGAGAAGGAGTTAGCGGAGTTTTATCCGAAAGATCCGGATGGTTCGACTCCCATTGCTTATTTGTGGGCAAGGACGATTGTTTGTGAAGGTCCAGGG